>NZ_JAXQGA010000006.1:0-224497 GCF_034438075.1 Acetobacterium sp. K1/6
AAACAAATGAAACCAATGAAACCAATAAGTCAGTCGGTTAATTCAAGAAAAACCGCCAACTATCTTGACAACTACCGCATCTTAAATACATATTATTACTTTGAGGGTTTTCGGTTGTGTCAGAAAATTTAAATAGCCAAAATCATTGCAAAATTATAACTTTTGAGTTATAATAAGAACGTAACAGAAAGGTTAATAAGCAAAATGTATAAGATAAACTTTTACACTGATCAAAGTGGGAATGTTCCTGTACGAGATTATTTGGATGAGCTTGCAAGTAAAAATGACAAGGACAGCCGAATAAAATTTAATAAAATACAAGACTATATTCAAATGCTGAGTGAAAATGGAACAAGGGCTGGTGAACCCTATGTTAAACATTTAGAAGGGGATCTTTGGGAATTAAGACCGTTAAGAGACCGTATTTTATTTATTGGTTGGGATGGAAATCGTTTTATTCTACTTCACCATTTCATGAAAAAGACACAAAAAACACCAAAACGTGAGATAGAACAAGCGAAACGGTGTATGAACGATTTTATTGAAAGGAGTAAATAGACATGAGCAACAAAAAAATAAGCCCAATGGGTGAAAGTTGGGAAGACTATCGAAAAAGAACATTCACCCCGGAAGAAATAATGGAATCTGATTTGAGAGTAGCATTAATAAGCGAATTAATTCGTGCCAGAAATGATCAGGGAATCACACAAAAGCAATTGGAAGAAGCAAGTGGCGTTAAACAACCAGTCATTGCCCGAATGGAAAAAGGAACTACTGATCCTCAGTTAATGACTATCTTGAAAATACTAAGACCACTTGGAAAAACCCTGGCCATTGTGCCAATTGAAGAAAAATCCCCCCGGAATATTCGTTTTAAAACATTTAAAAAAGGTAGTGCATTTAAACAAAAACCTTTAGTTTAACGGTGCCTGTCACTTTAGTAACGGTGCCAGATGTACGGTGCCTGTCACTTAACTTATTGAGTTGGTGGTTGAGAAACAGAGAAATAAACAGAGAGACGATTCGGGTTCTACGGGACTCGGGTCGTCTTTTCTTTTTTGTGTGGCACTTTGTATTTAAGCGCTAAATGTAACGGTGCCTGTGAAACCTCCGAAAAACGCAGGCACCTGTAAATCTATACAATAACACGAATAAATATGCTCGCTCTAATCTCACAACAAACTTTATTGATCAACTCCCCCAGAATAGCAACTAAAATGTGTAAGTGATTCAAAAGATGGCGTAGTGAAAAACCGATCCAATTAGTGTAAACTAACCTGAAAAGAGGTTCAGGAGGTTTAGATATAATGGACGAGTCAAAAAGACAGCTATGGGAAGAGCGTTTCGAAGAACAGTCAAACAGTAAAATGACCATTGTGAGTATTCCGCTGATTTACCGCCACCCCGTAATATCCACAGTCCTGGCAGGATTTAGGGGGGTTTGTCGGGACTGTCGCGACTGTCGGCATTTCAGAGAGAAAAAAGATGAGAATCTAGTTGGAATTTTTGTCCAATTCAAATTTAATAGCATTTTAAAGTGAGATCGATTATAATGAAGACAATAGCAAAGAAGGTGAACGAATGAAAGTGACTGAGAAAAAAGTACAGAATCCCCATGATAAGTTTTTTAAGGATACATTTTCAAATCCGTTAGTGGTCAGAGATTTTGTTGAGAATTATCTGCCGGAACCGATTTTAAAACTGGTTGATTTGAACGAACTGGAGATTCAGAATGGCAGCCACGTGGATGAAGAACTCAGTGAGGTCTTTTCAGATATGTTGTTCAGGACAAAAATCAATCAGCGGGATGGCTATCTCTATTTTCTGTTTGAACACAAGAGTTATCCGGATCGAATGGTTGCCTTACAGTTACTGACTTACATGGTTCGTATCTGGAATCAGAAGGTCAACAAGGAAAACCATACGCATATTCCGGTGATTGTCCCAATGGTGATTTGTCATGGGGAAAAGAAATGGAAAATAAGTCCCATGTTCAGTGATCTGATCCTGAATTTTGACTCGTTGCCGGAAGAAGTCAAACAAATGATACCGAATTACCGCTACCAGCTCTATGATTTATCACAGTTTTCGGATGAAGATATCAAGGGGAAGGCAGAACTGATGATTGCATTGTCCGTTGCCAGAGATATTTTCAAAAAAAGCGGTGAGGAATTTCTTGAAACGATTTTTAAGGCTGCCAGAGCTTTAGCAGAACTGGAAGAAAAGGAAACAGGTCTTCAGTATTTTGAAACTTGTATGCGCTACATTCTGACATCCGGCCCAAGGCTTTCAAGGGAGCAATTGAATACCGTGATTAAGCAATTGGAAGTAACCTATAAGAAAGGGAGTGAAGTAACCATGACATTGGCTGAAGTTTTAAGAGAAGAAGGTTTTGAAGAAGGTATTGAAAAAGGTATTGAAAAAGGAAAAAGTGAAATGGCTATTGGTTTTGCAATCAATCGACTGACCAAAAAATTTGGGATCATGTCTTCAGAGTATCGGGAGAAAATCAATACCCTTGATCTGAACTCTCTGGAAATGTTGAATTACCAGATTGATGATTTCACCAGTCTTGATGATGTGCGAAAATATCTGGCACTCTGATTGGATAAACGGATAAACGGTGCCAGAACAAACGGTGCCTGTCACTTAACTTATTCAACTTAACTTATTGAGTTGGCGGTTGAGAAACAGAGAAATAAAACAGAGAGACGATTCGGGTTCTACGGGACTCGGGTCGTCTTTTCTTTTTTGTGTGGTACCTTGTATTTAAGCGCTTACAATCAGATGGTGAGATTCTTTTGGATTAATTGGATTGATCTTGCAAAAAGATAATATCGGTGCTATACTGAAAGTAGGAAAAGTAGGGTTTAAGGAGGTAGCACAATGGATCTTGCAAAAGTAATGTCTAAAGGTCAAGTGACCATTCCCATCAATATTCGGAAGAAACTGAATCTGAAGGAAGGTGACAAAGTGGTCTTCATCGAGAAAGATGGCTACATGGTGATTGCCAACTCAGCAATGCTTGCTCTCGAACAAGTGCAAAATGCCTTTGAAAGTGAAGCGGAACGATTAGATTTGAAATCTAAAGAAGACGTTGTGAATCTGGTGAAGGAAGTCCGGAAAGAACGGTTTGAGGAAAAGAAGGAAAAGAAGCAATGAGAATCATGCTGGACACTAATGTTTTGATTTCTTCAATTATTTTCAAAAGTAAGAACATGAATGACTTGATTGCAGCGATTCTTAAAGATCATCGTCTCGTTCTATCTTCCTTCGTGATTGAAGAGCTAAAAGGTGTGGTTGAGAGAAAATGCGAAGGAAGATCCGCTGACCTGGATCATTTTCTAACCGTTCTTCCCTTTGAATATGTCTACACTCCTGACGAAATGGATGAAAATCTCTTTGAAATTCGGGATGAAATGGACTATCCAGTGCTCTATTGAGCCATAGTCGAAGATGTGAACATTCTCATCACCGGCGATAAAGACTTTGCAGACATTGACATTGAGAAACCGGAAATATTGACACCCAATGAATTTGTTGGGAAATATGTTCATGTGAACGTGCATTGATGATGAGGGGAATAGTCAAACTTCCCCTTTTTCAATTGATCAAATGAATAGTGAAACAGATGCAAGTTGGTTGTTCTTCTGATCTGAAATCATTTCCAAAATTTTTCTCCCATATTTGAGTCAAACGGTGCCAGTGAAACTTCCGAAAAAAGGCCATAAAAAAACACGAGTTCATAAATTGTGAATGAATATTCGCAGATTCAAAACCTAATATTCAATTAGTGAGTTCATTTTATAAATTGGCTCGGAAAATTCTGCGAAATAGGCATAAACAGACACTTTTGTTGCTGCCTATTTCGTCAGATTCTCACACTTTTTATTTGCGTAATAACAAAGAAACCATCCTTACAATATTGCAGGCTAGATTGGCCATGGTAATATGAATTTTTGCCCCACGAAGTCTGACATATCGGCACCGTTGCAAACCGTGATTTCTGACCATTGTAGCAAAACGTCTTTCGATTTTGTAACAATTATGACTGCAGTGCCAGTTGATCTGATGATGAGTGCCACCCAATCCGGATGATGGTGCCACTGGTTCCGGGCTAGGATTTAAAATCATTCCAGCTTTCCCCATAATCAACGGTCCCTGAATCAAACCATCACTTCAAATACCGTATTACTTTGTGGGTTTTGTCAGAAAATTAAAACAGTTAAATCATTGCAATAATATAACTTAAGAGTTATAATAGAAACATATTTGAAAGGTAATTAACGAGTATGTACAAAATAGAATTTTATTGTGACCAAAATGGTAAAGAGCCAGTGTTACAGTATTTAGAAAAATTAGCAAGCAAAAATGACAAGGATAGCCGGATTAAACTAAACAAAATTAGAGATTACATGAAGATACTCGGAGAACATGGCACAAGAGTTGGTGAGCCTTATGTCAAACACATAGAGGGTGAAATTTGGGAATTAAGACCGTTAAGAGATCGGATCTTATTTGTTGGATGGGATGGCAACCGTTTTATTCTTCTACATTATTTCATGAAGAAGACACAGAAAACACCTAAAAGAGAAATTGAACAAGCGAAACGGTATATGAAAGATTTTGTTGAAAGGAGCATTGAAAATGAGTAAGACAAAAGTAAGTCCCATTGGATCAAGCTGGGATGAGTTTGAGAAAAGAACATTCACCCCGGAAGAAATAATGGAATCTGATTTGAGAGTAGCATTAATAAGCGAACTAATCCGTGCTAGAAATGATCAGGGAATCACCCAAAAGCAGTTGGAAGAAGCAAGTGGTGTTAAGCAACCCGTCATTGCCCGAATGGAAAAAGGTACAACTGATCCCCAATTGATGACTATTTTAAAAATACTAAGACCACTTGGCAAGACCTTGGCCATTGTGCCAATTGAAGAAAAACAACCCCGAAACATTCATTTGAGAACATTTAAAAAAGGCAGCACATTCAGGCAAAAGCCCATGAGATAAATTGATCCATTAAAATAGGAGGTCGAATGATGTATTTAGCAGTTATCAATGTAGAACCTTTAAAGGACTATAAGTTACTATTAACTTTTGAAAATGGTGAAAAGAGACGTCGATGTCAGTCCATATTTGGATAAGGGCATTTTTCAAGAATTGAAGGATGAGGAGAAATTCAAGACTGTACGCGTTAGTTTTGACAGCATTGAATGGTGCAATCAAGCGGATCTTGACCCTGAGTTTTTTTTCGAAAAGAGTAAAGCTTGCTAAAAAAATCAGCAAGAATAGATATACGGTGTAGAAACAGAGTACCGAGACGATTCGGGTTCTTCGGGACCCGGATCGTCTTTTTTATTTTTTGAAGTGGCTGAAACCGACAATTTCAAAGATGATTCAGTCATAAGTCTTGTTGTAGATGAAATGACTTAATCGTTAAGATCTGTGTTATTTATTTCAACCTTTAATTGCAAACGCTTCCAGATTTTGGTAGAATATTACTAAAGTGAGGGGTGATTATTTGGGCAGAAAGCCAATGTTGGAGTATAGCGGCGGGGTCTATCATTTGATCCAGCGAGGAAATAACCGGGAATTTATTTTTAACCGCAATGAGGATAAGGAATATTTTCTGGAACTGATCCGCGAGGTTCAGATCATCATGGGGTTTGAGTGCTACGGTTTTGTCATCATGGGCAATCACTATCACTTGATTTTTAAACGACATGAGGTTTCAATCAGAGATATTATGCACCGGATCAACTCACATTTCAGCCGTTACTATAATCAGAAAAACAAACGCACTGGTCATGTTTTTGAAAATCGTTACAAAGGCTACCCTGTCAGTGATGATCGCTACCTGCTGTCACTACTTCGATACGTTCATCAAAATCCGGTGGCTGCAAAAATTTGCGGTCGGGTTTGTGACTATCGCTGGAGCAGCGATCAATACTATCGAAAAAACAATGATCTTAGTCTGGTGAACATCAATTTTGTACTGGGTATTTTTTGCGAAGAACGCAGCAAAGCGATTCCGGCCTATTGTGAGTTTATGGATGCTGACAAACTGGAAATCCCGGTTGATTTTGAAGTACTTCCCAGAAATGAACCAGATAAAAAAACGGCTGAAGCGAACCCTCTGATTAAATCAGTCAATGATCGGGAGGATCATAAAAGCCAGTTAAGTCTGGAGAGGCTCTTAAAGGATGTTGCCAGTGATGAAGAAATATATCAGGCCATCAAATCAGGTTCCCGAAAACGGGTTCTAAGTGTTTTTAAAAAGAATTTTATCAAGCTGGCGATTAAAGAAAACTACACCATGCGAGAAATCGGAGATTTCATTTCAGTGAGTGAAGTGGCAGTCTATAAAATGTCGATAAAAGACTAAAGGGCGGTCAGGAGGCGTTATGGCATCAATTGTAAACAGTTTTGCGATTTCAGGGGTAGAGGCGTATCTCGTCGATGTTGAGGTTAAAACAATTACCGGCCAGCCGCTGATTGCCATTGTTGGTTTGGGTGATACCGCGATCAAAGAAGCCCGAGAGAGAGTTGAAGCGGCCATTAATGACAGTAAATATAAGTTTCCCCAGAAGAAGGTGGTTATCAACCTGGCTCCAAGTGATCTTAAAAAAAGCGGATCACATTTTGATTTAGCGATCGCTATCGGCATTTTGATTGAAACCGGTCAGCTGGTGCGGGTAAAAAAAGAGAAGTTCGGGATCATCGGCGAACTGTCATTAAATTCCCGGCTGCGCGCCTGCTCAGGAATCTTACCAATGGTGATTGCCGCCCGGAATGCCGGTGTTAAAAACATCATTGTTCCCCTGGATAATATCCAAGAGGCATCTCTGGTTACGGGAATACAGGTTTTTGGTTTTGATGCACTAAAAGACGTGGTTGATTTTTTAGAAGATAAAAAAGTCTATCAGCCGAATAAAAAAAATAGCATCGCCGCCGCCCAGGATGACATCGATGGCATCGATTTTTGTGATGTCCAGGGACAGGATGGGTTGATTGAATATATTGTTGTGGCCGCTGCCGGTGGACATAATCTACTGATGATTGGATCGCCTGGCTGCGGGAAGTCGATGATTGCCAAGCGGATACCAACCATTTTACCGAGTATGACCGAAGCAGAAGCTTTGGAAGTGACAAAAATTTATAGCGTTGCGGGTATTTTAAAAGAAAAGAGCGGCTTGATAAAAAAACGACCGTTTCGATCGCCTCATCACAATGCGTCAACCAACTCACTGATTGGCGGTGGTAAGGATGCCACTCCGGGTGAAATTTCTTTGGCTCACAATGGCGTGTTGTTTTTGGATGAAATCGCCGAGTTTGGTAAAAATACCCTGGAATCGCTACGACAACCGATGGAGGATCAGCGGGTGACCATCTCGCGGGTCAAGTATACGAATACCTACCCGGCCAGCTTCATGTTGGTGGCTGCTATGAACCCTTGTTCCTGTGGTTATTATGGCACTGAACGCTGCAAGTGCACGGATTATGAAGTGATGAAATATCGTCAGAAAATTTCCGGGCCGATCATGGATCGGATGGATATTCAAAAATACGTGCGACCAGTTGATTTTATCGATTTGTCCAACGATTATCGGGGGGCTACCTCTGAAAGTCTGAGACAGCGGGTTGAAGCTGCTCGAAAAATACAACAGCAGCGATTTGCTAAAATGAAAGGGATCAACTGTAACGCCCAGATGGGAAATCAGCTGATTAAAGAATACTGTATTTTGGAAGATGACGGGAAGAAGCTGTTGATGATGGCTTATGAACGGTATCAGTACAGTGCCAGAGCTTATCACAAGTATCTCAAGGTGGCCAGAACCTTTGCCGACATGGATGGATCAGTAAAAATTCGCAAAAAGGATGTTGCATTGGCGATAATGGCCAGAGATTTAGAAAAGGATCGGGCCGGGTTGACGGTTCTGTAAGGTGAAAAATGGAATACTGGATCTGGCTAACCGAACTAAAGGGCATCGGCCCCATCACCCAGAAAAAATTACTGGACTATTTTAAAACGCCCGCTCGCATTTATGCGGCAGCTGAAGAAGAACTGCGATCCGTTCCGGGAATTGGTTCTTCTCTGGCGCAGTCAGTTTGTCAAGCCCATTCATTGGATGGGGCTTTTTCAGTTATGGATGAGTTAGCAAAGAAAAAAATGAAGGTGCTTGTATATGATGATCCCTTATATCCGGAACTGGCAAAAGCGTGGCCGGAAGCACCAATCGTTCTTTATTATAGGGGTACGATTCGAAATAATAGCATTGGAGTTGGGATTGTTGGTTCCAGACGCTGCTCGCTTTATGGCAAGCAGGTGGCAGTAGAAGCGGCTGACTACCTGGCGCATCAGGGCATCCCGGTAATCAGTGGCCTGGCTAAAGGCATTGATGGTTATGCCCACACCGCTTGCCTGAAGGCGGGCGGTTACACGATGGCATTTTTAGGAAATGGCCTGGATGTTTTTTACCCCAAAGAACATCGGGAGTTGCAGGCAGCCATTAGTGAAAATGGAGCGGTGATTTCTAAATATCTGCCTGGCACAACACCAAGGCCGGAAAATTTTCTCCAGAGAAATGGGTTGATCAGCAGCTGGAGTCAGAAACTGCTGGTGGTGGAAGCGGGGCGAAACAGCGGTGCCTTGAGCACCGCTTCGTTCGCTAAAGCACTGAATCGGGTTATCTTGGCACCGCCGCATGAAATTTATTGCGTGAGTGGCCAGGGAACGAATCAGTTACTTAAAAATGGTGCTTCGCTGTATCTAAAACCTGAGCAACTAAACTTGCAGGATCTAATGGAGAAGCCGGTTTTGACCCGAACCAATAAAACGAGTGGACAAATCGCAAATGCTACGGTCAATCATTCACAGAATCAGACGGAGAGAAAACTAACGCCCGATGAATCTAAGATCCATGCACTTTTGATCAACTCAGAAAAAACCATCCAACAGCTTGAAGCACTGACGGGAATCAATCAGGTGTTGCTGATTGAGCAGCTGGCGATTATGGAGCTGGAGGGATTAGTGGTATTATCCAGTAATGGGAGCTATTGTTTAATCAATTGATTTAAGGGGAACATTTCAATTAGAACATACGGTGCCGGTCACTTAAATTGATGAGCGGGATGGTTTAGAAACTAAAAATAGATTCTATTTGGCCTTGAAATAGTGTATAATACTAGCAATAGAGTAATTTTGAACGACGATTATTTTTAATAAAAGGCAGGTGAAATCATGACAAATGATGCATTTCAACAGATTGTCCTGGAAAAACTGGGTCAACTCGAAACCGGTTTAAATGGTATGAAGTCGGAACTCGGCGAAGTCAAAAACGATGTAACGGGTATCAAGACTGAGCTAGGCGAAGTCAAAAACGATGTAGCTGGTATCAAGACTGAGCTAAGTGAAGTCAAAAACGATGTAGCGGGTATCAAGACTGAGTTAGGCGAAGTCAAAAACGATGTAGCTGGTATCAAGACTGAGCTAAGTGAAGTCAAAAACGATGTAACGGGTATCAAGACTGAGCTAAGCGAAGTCAAAAACGATGTAACGGGTATCAAATCTGAGCTAAACGAAGTCAAAAACGATGTAACGGGTATCAAGACTGAGCTAAACGAAGTCAAAAATGATGTAGCGGGTATCAAGTTTGAGCTAGGCGAAGTCAAAACAAAACTCGATGCAGTCTGTGAGCAAACAGCGGTTTTAACAGAATTTAAGACCGATACAGCGCAGCACTTTGCCGATATCAAGGAAACCCTTGGGTTTGTGTTACATAAAGAAATCGAAAATGAACGGGAATTATATGTTTTGAAGATGAAGCAAGTAAAATAAAATTTTGTCAGTCCTTGCAAGTCGTCGTGATTCTTTTTTGCCTTGGGTGAAATGAAGGGAATTGTTATAAATATGAAAAAGAAATTATTGAGTTTGATTATTGGCTTATGTATCGTGTCTGCAGCGTTGTCAACCACTGTTTTTGCAGAGGAACCGGAGAAAACAGATGACGGATTTGGGGTTACTTATCGTACTCACATTGAGAACGAAGGCTGGGCTCAGGGGTGGATCAATGACGGCAATCTATCGGGATCAGAAGGCAAGGGACTGCGTCTGGAAGGAATCGAAATTGAATTAAACGGTAGCGTGCCCGATGATTTAGATATTCAATACCAGACCCATATTCAGAACAAGGGCTGGTCTCAGAGTTGGGTGTCAAATGGTGATCTGTCTGGATCAGTGGGCGAAGGTTTAAGATTGGAAGCCATTGAAATCAGATTGATGGGAACCGACGCAGCGGATTATTCCGTTAAATACCGTACCCACATTCAAAATGAAGGTTGGAAACAGGGCTGGGTAGCTGATGGTACCTTATCTGGATCGGAAGGAAAGGGTCTACGTCTGGAAGCCATTGAAATCATGATCGTGGAAACGCCGGTTAAGGTTGCCTATGACAAATATCTTACCGTTCTTGCTCAGGTAAAAGAAGCCGATTATACTACAGTTACTTGGGCGGCCTATAAAAAAGTCGTGGATGCTAATGTGGTAACAAAGTCAGATATTGCCAACAAGATAACTGAAGCAACAAACGCGATTGAAAAAGCCCAGGAAAGCCTGGTCAAAAAGGCTGATCTGGATGTGTATTATGATGTCCTGGACACGGTTAAAGAAGCAGACTATACGCCAGAGTCATGGGCTGATTATCAAGTCATTGTTGACGCCAATGTGGTGACTGTAGAGGATACCCAGGCCAAGGTCGATGCGGCGACGATTGCCATCATCAAAGCTCAGAAAAATCTGGTGAAGTATGCCGAGATGACCGCCTATAATGCCGCAATAGCCGCAATAAAGGAAGAACAGGTGAAGTCTGGCTGGTCAACCTATAAAGCAGTATTGGATGCCAATGTGGTAACACGGACAAACACCCAAACGGAGGTGGATGTGGCTACCGCAAATATTCTGGAAGCGCAGAAAATGCTGGTGCTTTATTCTGATTTAGCAGGTTTTAATGAAGCGATCTCAATTTACGTGCAGTATGGTGCTGATGCGGCGAACGCACCTTATACTTTGGCGACCTGGAATGCCTACACTGCAAAATGCGAAATCTATGGCAGTTTGACAAATGGGGTGTGGGTATATGATGTGATCTCAAAAGATACCCTACAGGCGACTATTGATACAGCCACCGCTGACATAAATGATGATGTTGCAAAGCTCGTAAAAACGGCTGATCTGACCGCGTTTAATGCCGCAAAAAATATTAAAATCTCAGATGGACCCTATACCACGGCCTCGTTTACCGCTTATACAAATGATAACCAGGTTAAGGCCATTACAAGTATACCAGCTGAGACTCTCAAAGGCTATTCACAGAGTGTGGTGGATGGCTACACCGAAACCTTGCTTGCGCTTCAAAATGGCATTCTGGTTTTAGGCGCTGATCTGACCGCCTATAATGCGGCCTTACTGGCGGTTGTGGAAGCCAATTATACGGCGCCTTCATGGTCGACTTATCAGGCTGTAGTGATGGCTAATGTGATGACCGCTGATAATACCCAATCGGCAGTGGACTCCGCAACAGCAAAAATAGTTGCGGCTCAGAAAAATCTGATTTACTCCGGAGCGTATGTTATCTCCAAGGCTAAAATAAACACCTTTAATTTTGGGGTACAAACTGTGGGGGACAATATCCTGACCCGAGCGGGAGAAATGATGACCGCGGCAGGAATTGATAACGCAGATTATACCATCAGTTTTACTCGGATTGATTCGGGAACGGCAGTGATTGATCCAATAACCGGTTTGATAACGGATGTGGGCGACACCGTAGCAACAGTGACCTTTACGATCACCCCGGTTGATGGCGGAGTCGCTGCGACAACAGCTGATACAAATATATTTATTAATCCATAAACAAATTGAATCTAAAAATTAAAGCAGTGAATTCTTAGTGCAATTGTTCGGAGTAGCCGGGCAATTGCACTTTAAATTTATACTAAAATTTACTAAACAAATAGACAAGTAATGTCGATATCCTTATTGCACGATATGCAATAGAATGGATTAATCGATGAAATTCGATAATTAATGTGGTGACTTTACATAAATTGAAATAACGAACCAGAATTTAAGCAAGAAAGTGAGAGGGAAAATGAAGAAAAGTCTCAAACAAAGCGTATGTCTGTTAATCAGTACGATGCTGATTATTGGTAGCTTGCCGATTGGCGTGCTGGCGGAGGAATTAAACCAACCGACCCAACCAACCCGGACAGAAAGCGTGGACAATCTGATTGAAAAGGCTTTTGAGCCAACTGAAACGGAGACGCCGGCGTCCCCCGAAGCAGAAGTGCCGGAGACGGAACCAATCGCTCCCGACACGGATCAGAACGTTCCCGAGGAAGAGCCTGTTCTGACACCCCCTGAAGTTAACCGGAGCATGAATAAATCAGAAAGCCTGGCGGCGTCTGAAACCATGGAAACGATGGCGACCTCTGGTGATTATGACTATGATGTAATTGATGGTGTTGCGACCATCACAAAATACAGTGGCAGTGATCCAACGGTAAGCATCCCCGCTAACTTGGCCACTTATAAAGTGGTGGCGATTGGCGCTGGTGCTTTTAATGGCAACACAGATGTCCAGAAGATCATCGTTCCGATGACCGTCACCACCATCGCGTCTGGCGATGTAACCGCATCCTACACCTTTGGCAGTTGCAGTAGTCTTACCGAGGTAGTGATTCCAACCAGTGTAAAAACCATTGATGCTTACGCCTTTAACGATACAAGTGGGGTTAAAATCTCAGGTTACAAAGATTCCCAGGCCGAAAAATATGCCTTTGAGCATGGAATAACCTTCAACACCTTAAGCTTCGGTGCCACATTAACAGCAAGTTTGCCATCGGGACAAAATATCAATACCGACATCACCCTGACTGCGGCAGCAACGGGTGGAACCGGCAGTCTGAGTTATCGATTCTCATACGATTTAGTCAAACTAGATGGAACACGCGTACCGGGTAATACCATACAAGATTGGTCCACGGTTAGCACAGCTCCGTTTACACTGTCTGAGGCTGGCGTCTATACCTTTTATGTTGAGGTGGAGGATGGCGCGAATGTCACATGCAACACGATTATTGACAGCTATAAGGTAATCAACCAGCCACTTGTTGATTTTAATTCAAGCGTTTCATCCCCCCAGTATATCAACATTCCCATAAAATTTACTGCGACGGTAACCGGCGGAACGGGACCATTTAGCTATGAGTTTTATCATACGATTGGTACCCAAACCATTGTTGATAAAACGGAAGCCAGTACATCTGCTACATCGATGAACTGGGAAACAACGGGCCTAACCGAATCTGGCATTTATACCTTTTATGTAAAGGTAAAAGATGATCAGGGGCTTGAAACCATCAAAAAGATTACCGATTATAAAATTTATGACTATCTCAAAGTTGATGATTTTAAAGTGGATAAGGCTTCACCCCAGGAATTGGGAACAGAACTTAAACTGACTGCCACGGCTTCCGGCGGAAAAACCGAGAGCGAGTATAAGTTTTCTTATACAGTAGATGGAACAACCGAAGTGATCCAGGACTATTCAGATCAGTCCAGTATTACCTTTACGCCACCAAAGACCGGAACCTATACCTTTACAGTGGCGGTCACCAATGCTTATGGGGTGGTAAAATCGCTAGAAGTTACCGGGTATATTATCCAGGATACCCCGGAAATCGGCAACTTTACTGCCGCCAAAGATGATGGATCATTCTTCTATCTCGGCGATTCAGATGGTGTAATTCTTAACGCGGAAGCAGCGTCAGGTGGAACAGGAGCTTACACCTATAAGTATTTTTATCAAATCGGTACAGATGCCAAAACTGAAATTACCGCTGCTGATAGCACCAAGAACAGTTATGCGTTTTTCCCCCTAACCGCAGGGACCTATACTTTTTTTGTGGAAGTGTCAGATGTCAATAATTTAACAGCTAAACGACAGGTCAGCAATTATGTGGTTTATCCTGAATTAGAGGGAACACTGACCTTTGATACCCCGCAAAACCGTGAAGCTACGGTAAAGTTCACCGCTAACGCAAGTGGTGGGAAATCAACCTACAAATACCAGTTTTTTTATAAATTAAAGACAGAAACCGACGATCAATACATTCCGATGTCATCAGAACCAACATCGACTAAAACGATGAGCAAATTTTTCGGTGAACATGGCGATTATGAGATAAAGGTGGAGATTACCGATAGCAACGGCGTGCAAACGACAATAGAAGAAGACTTAACAATCAATAATAACCCCTTGATTAGTGATTTTAAAACGACTGGCGATGTCTTTTATGTTGGCACACCCATAGATATAATAGCTGAAGTCGATCCCGTTATTGCCAGTTCAACTCTTATTTTAACCGGAAAGATCGGGAGTAGTTTAATCACCATTCCCAATTCTGAGATTACCACGGTAGCGACTACCAATACATTTACTTTTACACCAACGACAGCGGGCACCTATACTTTTACCGTCACCCTGAAAAACCCGGATGGGACAATAGCTGATACCAAAACCATGAGTTCCATCAAGGTTCTGGCAGCTCCATCAGCCAAAGCGGTAAAGGTCAGTAAAACCAGTGGCGTACTATTGGGTGATGTGGTTAAACTGACTGCCAGTGGAACCGGTGGGAAAGCCGCGTATCAATATAAGTTTTATGTCAAAAAACCCAGTGATATTAGTCCGATAGCTATCAATACAACTTTTGCGACAGCAAAGACAATCAATTATCCGATGACTGAAGTAGGTGAGCACATCTTCTATGTCGAAATCATGGACGCCAATAATCAACCGAGTGGCAATATCGATGAGTCAGCCAGTGTTCCGGTTAAGGTCACTAATCCGGCGGTGATTTCGGATTTCAACGCAGATAAGGTGAAAACAGACCCCGCCGACACAGCAGTTGTGTACCAAAAGGATTCGGTTCAGTTGAGTGCGAAACTGGAAAATGCCAAAGGCGATGGTGATCTGAGTTGTGTTTTTTCCTACAAACAGGGAAGAAGTTGGGTGAAGATTGGTGACACTGTCAATGTAGCAGGAACAGGAACCAATCGGGTCGCGCTGGCCAGCGCCAAATTTGTGCCACCAATGGCAGGAAGCTATACCCTGATGGTGGAAGTGACCGACCAACAAGGAACCAAGGTGACTAAAAAAATTACCAGTTACAAGGTTTTATCGCTGGGAACCGCCAAAGCGGTTAAGCTTAGTAAAACCACTGGTTTACTACTGGGGAGTACCATCAAACTGACCGTTTCAGCCAGCGGTGGAAAAACCCCTTATACCTATGACTATTATGTAACCGGACCGGATGGGGTTGAAACAGCGATTGTCAGCACTAAGGATAAAACGACATCATACCAATTAAATGAGGTCGGTAACTATACATTTTCCGTAAAAGTAACTGATTTAAACGGTATTGTACTGGCAGATACAGTAGATACAATTAGCCAGACGGCGGCCGTGACCAACCCGCCGGATCTTAAACCCTTAACCGTTGAAAAAGATCAGAGTGTTGGCTCACACACCGCGACACTAGTAGCCTATGAAAATGATACCTTAATTATTACGGCCGAGAAAAATGGATCAACAGGATTTCAGGATATTACCTATGTTTTTGAGGCCAAACAGGGACGCACTATTGTTGATAAACAGGAACAAACGAATAACGGTGTTTTTGAATTTGATAAAACTAAACCAGGAAGCTATACCTTCACGATCACCGCAACTGATAGTATCGGCTCTAAAGATGTAGTAAAAAAATCCAGTTACAAGGTTTTATCGGATGTCACCACCAAATCGATCAAGGCGAACAAAACAACCGATCTGATTGTCGGGGATATCATTAAACTGACAGCTGCTGGTAGTGGTGGGAAAACCCCTTATACCTATGAGTTTTATTATTATCTGGATGGCGGAACAGTCCCACAGGCAGTTCCCAGTAGTAATCCGAAGTCAAAAACCGTAACCTTTGCGATGCCAACCAAGGGCAATTACAAATTCCATGTCATTGTCACTGATGCCAATGGTGTGAAATGTACCAATTATGATAACCAGGATGTCAGTGCCATCGCAACGGTTGGCAATCCGCCGGTGATTGAAAGTTTGACCCCGTCAAAGGCCAAGGGTTCAGCAGTTTATCCGGGTGATGCCGTTATTCTTACAGCAAAAGTAAAGTCGGGAACAGGATTGATTGACCCGGAATTTGATTTTTATTACATGCAGGGGAGTAATCGGGTGACGATTCCAATCACCACCCCAAGTACAACAGCCGACCCTTATACCGCAGCAGCAACCTTTACACCAACGTTAACAGGTTCCTATAATATTTGTGTGGACGTCTTTGATGGAACGAATACGGCTACCTATAAAATCAGCGGCTATAAGGTGTTGCAGGGGCTGGCAGTAAAGAGTTTTAAGACCGATAAGCTTTCTGGTGTCAACATTGGAACAACAGTTAAGCTGACTGCTGCCGCTACTGGTGGCAAAAGCCCATATTCATACGAGTTTTATTATTACTATCAGGACGAAACAACTCCACAGACAATCAAAGCCTATTCAACCAGCAAAACGGTTAACTTCATTCCTCAGCAACCGGGCTTCTATAGCCTTCATGTCCGTGTGAAGGATGCGACTGGTAGAGTGTGTACAGAAGATTACGAAGGCAGTATTCTAGACTTTGAGGTCGTTGATCATCCGGTGGTTAAATCTTTTACAGCAAACCTACCATCCGGACAATATGTAGAAACCCCGATTGAGTTGACAGCAGCGGTTGTTGGCGGGAAAACACCGTACACCTATACCTTTTCTTATCAGTTAAACGGTGGAGCAGTTACCCCGATTGAGTCAACAGATAATAAGGCTGTCTTTACCCCGACACTAAGTGGTACCTATACCTTTATCGTGACCGTACAGGATGATAATGGCAGTCCACAGGCAAAGAGTAAAATTGAAAAATATATGGTTTATGCAGTGCCGAGTCTCAAGACTTTTACGGTTGCTAAGGATACCATCGTTCTAGGCAGTTCGGTATCGTTAAGAGCAACGGCTGAAGGCGGACTGAAGCCCTATAAATACAAGTTTACTTATTCTAAAGACGGCGGAGTCGAACAGACAATTCGGGATTATTCAACCACTAGCGCCATCTATTATGTTCCCAAAGAAACGGGTACTTATACGGTAAAGGTCTATTTACAGGATAAGAATGGCCGAGAAGCTGAACAAGAAGGGGATAAAACCATTACGGTTAGTTAAAACCCCGTAAACACCTGGGATATGTACAGTCGCTTGTGTTCTAAATTAAAACAAAAAAACAGTCCGTTTTAAGCTGATTTTGCAGTCGGGCTGTTTTTTGAGTGTTGTAGAGTTGAAAATGAGACTGAATAGTCATCGATAGTTATGTTGAAATAGAAGGGAGTTAATATGAAAAAAAGGAGTCTGCGAATATTAGAAATTGTGATGATGCTATTATTGGTATTTTCTGGCAATGTTATGGCTGAAAACGAAATGTCGTCTCAGACAGATTTAACCGCAAGCAAAGAGCTTCTTGGGATTACCACCAGCCAGGTAACAGGGATTACATATCGAACCCACATCCAGAATGTCGGCTGGGAAAGTAGCTGGCAGACCAACGGGCTGCGATCTGGAACCGAAGGACAGAGCTTGAGATTGGAGGGAATTGAAATCAAGCTTACCGGTGATGTACCGGATGGCGCAAAGATTGAGTACCTCACCCATGTCCAGAATCAAGGCTGGGAAAAATACTGGTCGAATAATGGCAATTCCGCCGGTAGCCAAGGAATGAGTCTGCGGCTGGAAGGCATTCGGATACGCCTGGTTAATATGCCCGATTATTCAATTGAATATCGCACTCATATTGAGAATGTCGGCTGGGAAACCATTTGGGCTAAAGATGGCGAAAGCTCAGGAACCGAAGGCAGGGGTTTGCGGCTAGAGGGAATCCAGATTCGGATTAGCAAAGAAGATGCCGATTTGACCGACTATAATAAGGTGCTGGCAGTGGCTAAAGAAGCAGCGCGTTCCGATTATACCACCTATTCGTGGTCGAACTTACAAACGGTTATCAATGTCAATGTTATGACGGTTAAAAATAACCAGACTGAAGTCGATGCTGCAACCAATGCCATCAAGACAGCGTACGACGCACTAGAATCATTGACGGCAGCCAGGGTTTATGACAGCGCCGGAACCTATGGTATAACGGGGAGTATGGAAACGGTTAATCAGGATGTGGTCATACAGGCGAGTGGGGTAACTTTGCAGAATATGCGCATCACAGGAAATCTGATCATCTCCGAAGAGGTTGGATTGGGAACCGTAACGCTAAATAATATTGTGGTTAGTGGAGAAACGTACGTTCGTGGTGGCGGGAAAAACAGCATTCATATCAATGGCGGAAGCTATAAACGGATCACCATTCAGGAAACAGCCAGTGGTCAGGTCCGAATTGTTGCAAAAAATGCGGCGGGATTGGATGTGATAATTTCTGAGGCGGCCAGCGGTGAAGAGCTGATCCTGGAGGGTGACTTTGATCAGATTACTGTAAATGCAGCTAAAATGAAGCTGTCAACCCGAAGTGGAACAACCATAGCGGAGATGACCGTGACGCGGGCTGGTGCAGGTAGCCAAATAAGTCTTGACAGTGATAGTCGAGTGGAAAGTATGATTTTTAACGGCAAGGCAGATGTCAAGGGACAAGGGGCAATTGGTGAGTCCCTGGTTAACGCCGATAGCGTAACCTATGAGAAAGCACCGGAAAAACAAACGGTGGGAAAAACAGTCAAGATTCCACCGGTATCACCGCCGATACTGGTTTCAGGCGTTACCTTATCGGCTTCTGACGGAGCCACCAGTCTTGTGAAAGGCAAAACCCTACAGTTAAGCGCAACGGTGAGCCCGACAAATGCAGCCAATAAAAGTGTGACTTGGTCAGTCATAAATGGAACTGGTAGCGCTACGGTTTCAAGTTCCGGTTTGGTGACAGGGGTTACAAATGGAACGGTGACAGTGAAAGCTACAGCAAAAGATGGTACCGGCAAAAATGGCACGTTGAGTCTGATTGTTCTGGATTCGGCTTCCGGCACGATTGAAACGGCGTCGTCGATCATTGCTGGTGCGGTTGATCCGAGTTTTGAGATCAACCTGATAAATGATACCTTTACAACAGCAGCAACCACAGTTAGTAACTGGACGATCGCGATGGGATCAAGCGGTTTATCAGTTGCTTCGATTACCCGAAATAGTGATACCCAGCTCACCATTAATACGACAGGGACAGCAGCGGTTGGATCGATTTCTTTCACGGCTAAAGCTGGGGCCTTATCAAAAAATATGGTAAGTAATGCAGTATCGATTGTGGTCAGTCCCATCAAAGTCGGCAGTATTGTTGTTATTGGGACGGGTTCAGCCACAACCGTCTCCAGTAACAGCAGTCTCCAAATGATGGCCACGGTACTGCCAAGCAATGCCGCAAATAAAAATGTGGCTTGGACGGTAACAGGCGGAACCGGAACAGCGACGATTTCGTCAACCGGGTTGTTGATTCCCGCTCAGGCCGGTACGGTAACAGTGCGGGCAACAGCAACAGATGGTTCGGCTGTCTACGGGACGGCTGTTATCACGATTCAGGCAATTAGTCCCGGAGAAATTACCAGCACCACCAGTATTTCAATTGGGGCAACAAACCCAGCGATCGTAGTGACACTGACCAATGACACTTACTCAACTAATGCTGCTTCAGTGGCATTGTGGGATATTAACGCCGGTACAACCGGGCTGACAATATCAGGGGTAACACGAAACAGTAATACTCAGGTCACCATTTCGACATCAGGTGTAGCCCAGGATGGGATCATATCAATTCAGGCCAAGGCTGCTGCGTTAACAAAAGCGGCAGCCAGTAATCCCATAACCATTACGACCGGGAAAATCACCTTAACCGGGACAACCATTTCCGGCAGCCCGGTTGTCGGAAATGTGCTAAGCTCAAACCTGACACCGACCGGGGCGGCGGCAACCTACCAGTGGCAACGGTCCGACAACGAAAGTGATGGCTATAGTGATATAAGCGGTGCAGATTTGGCAACCTATACGCTGGTCAATGCCGATGAAGGTAAGTACCTTCGGGTTACTGCAACCGGCACCGGAAATTACGCCGGTGTGGTAACAAGTGCGGCGGTTTTAGGTGTCAACCCGGCAACGGTGTCGCCAACGGTAGCAACCTTTAACAAAGCGGCACAGGCTGATATGGTGATTACCCTGACGCCCAACGGAAAAACGGTCACCAGTATCAGCGATGGCACCAATACCCTTGAAAAAGATACCGATTATACCGTCGTTGATAATACCTTTACCATAAAAAAAGAGTATCTTGAAGCCAAAATAAATGGAACTGTGACGTTGACCTTTATTATGAGCAATGGCACAAATCCCAGTGTCGCAATTACGATAACCGGGGTGTTACCGGGTGATGCAGCGGTTACACCAACGATCGCCAGCTTTGATAAGTCATCCCCGGTAGATCTGATATTTACCCTGACTCTTAGCGGACGAACCTTCACAAAGGTCAGCAATGAAGCGACCGATCTTGTTATTAATACAGATTATACGGTGAGTGGAAATGTAGTGACCATTAAAAAAGACTATTTAACTAGCAAAAATGCTGGTGACCTGACGCTAACCTTTGTAATGAGTGGCGGCATAAATCCGACCGCAACCATAACCATTAGTGAGGATTTGACAGCACCAGTCTTCGTTACTGATTATCCGAAAGCAGTGAACATTTTGACAACAAGCCTTGATTTGCAGGTTAAAATGAACGAACCTGGGACCGTCTATTACAAGGTGGTGGCAAATAATAGTACCGCACCATCGGTTGATGAGGTCATATTAGCAAATAATCCGATTACGGTTTCAGGAACCGATGAGGTTAGCCTTACGATAAATAGTGGGCTTATAGCCAACACCGATTATGATATCTACCTGGTTGCTCAGGATGATGAAACAACACCAAATAGACAGGCGAGTGTCACAAAGCTTGAAGTCACAACCGCATCATAACTAAACGGTGAAAGCAATACATTCTTCAAACAAAATGACAGAGCTAAAAACATCGTTTAGGTGGGGATATTTAGCAAAAAAAGTAAGCAATCAATTTATGGTTTTTGCGCAAATAAAAAAGGATATCTTTCGGTATCCTTTTTTGTTAAAGAAAAATAGAGTTTTGTCGATTACATAGGTAAGCGTTTATTCTTGGAGATTTAGAAAGTGCTTTTTGTAAGCAGGAAAAGTGATGCAATCATGTGATGATCTCGATCAGGGATTGCAAATGCGCTTAAAAACGTGTAGAATTGAAGTATAAAACGAGATGAGGAGTCCGCAGATGATAAAAAAAATAAAAGATAAGGATAGAGGAAAAAGCATGAAAAGAATGGGTGTCCCGATTTTATCGACGGCATTGCTGATTTCCATGGCATGTTCGTCAGGGGTTTATGCGGCTGATGCAACCCTTGACACCTCAGCGGCTTACGGCGTACAGTATAAAACGCATATTCAGGATATCGGTTGGGAAGGCTATTGGGTTACGAATGGTGATTTATCCGGGACAATCGGACAGGGCAAACGTTTGGAGAGCTTACGGGTTGAACTAGTCGGTGGCGTTCCGGTAACGGCGAATATACAGACCTATGTTCATGTTCAAAATAAGGGTAATTTAGGTCCCTTTGTCATGGGAAACATGGCCGGGACTGAAGGTCAGGGCCTGCGTCTGGAAAGCATCCGGTTGGTACTAAATAATCTTCCTGGCTATACTCTTCGTTATAATGTTCAGGTACAGAATGAAGGCTGGTTGAAGGATATTAATGACGATGCGACTTGGTTTATAAGCGGCGAAACAGCAGGCACAGCTGGAAAAGGATTGCGATTGGAAGGAATCCGGATCAAACTGGTAGCGGTTGATGAAAACATGCAGGCTTATTATTCGGCCTTGGCTGCTGTTAATGAATACGACTATACCAAGGCGTCCTGGGCGGATTATCAGGATATAGTCAATGAAAATATCGTTGATTCGGAAAATACGGTTGATGAGATTAAAACAGCCACTAGAAATATTAAGGCAGCTCAAGGTAATCTGGTCAAAGGTAAAATCATGTCCGGATATATTACTGCCCTTCAGGCTGTCAATGAAGCTGAATATACCCCTTCATCCTGGTCTGATTATATGATGGTGGTGGAAGACAATGTGGTCGATCAAGACAACACTCAAGCGGAAATCAATATGGCAACCCTTAATATTATGGATGCTCAAAAACAGCTTCAGTTTAAGGTAAACCTGACTGACTACGAAAAGGTACTGGCATCAGTCCGGGAAGAAGACTATACCGAACCATCCTGGTCAGTGTACCAGAATGTCTTGACCGCTAATGTTATGACCGAAGCAAATAGCCAGATTGAAGTGAATACTGCAGTGAATCGGATTAAACTGGCCCAGAATAAAATGGTGCGAAAGTTTGACTTTTCGGCATACAATGCACTTCTTAATGCGGTGAAGGAAGACGATTATATTGAATCATCTTGGTCGGTTTATCAGTTAATCGTTGATGATAATCAGGTTGATGAGGATGATACCCAGACCGATATCGAAACTGCGATTAAAAATATTGAAGCTGCTCAGGCGCGACTGGTAAAAAAGGCCGATCTTAAATATTATCAGGCAGCTCTTGATGCAGTCAATAAAAATGATTATACCACGGCCTCCTGGACGGAATATCAAAAAGCCATCAATACAATCATTGTAAATGTGACCAGTAATCAGGATGTGGTCAAAGCTGCGGTTGAAAATATCCTTGAAAACCAGAAAAAACTGGTACCTGCAGCGGATATGACCTATTATGAAATGGCTCTTGAAGCCGTTGGGCGTGATGACTATACCTCGGCCTCGTGGTTGGCCTATCAAAAAGTCGTCGATGCTAATGTCGTAATTCCGACGGATGGTCAGGAAGCGGTCAACCAGGCGATTCTAAATATCGAAGCAGCGCAGAAAAAGCTGGTGAAGGGTGCCAATCTTGATACTTACAAGGAAGTGCTGGCAGCGGTCAACAGTGATGGCTATACTTCGGCCTCCTGGGATAAATACCAGAAGGTAATTAGTAGAAATGTTATGACGGGAGATAAAACCCAGGCTCAGGTCGATGCGGCAACCGAAAAAATCCGGATCGCCCAGGCCGCACTAATTGAACGCGGTAGTCTGGATTTACCTGGCGGATATAACGAAACGATTGCCTCAAAAAGCGAGATTGATTATACCTCGACTTCCTGGGCAACCTATGACAAGGTGCTTAATTCCAATTATATGGATGCCGATAAATCTCAGGCTCAGATTGATACTGCAGTTCGAAATATTAAAAGAGGCCAGTTGGGTCTTAAAAAAGCGGGAGATCTAACGGAGTACCTGTACTTAGTCGAAAACAATAAGAACCTTGGAATCCCGATGGTACAAGGACAATATACATCGGCTACCTGGAATGTTTATCAGAAGATTCTTGACAAAAATGAAATGAATCGTGACAAAACCCAGACCCAGATTAATTCGGCGGTGGTAGCGATTGAACGGGCCCAGAAAAATTTGAAATTAAAGGGTGACATGACAGAATATAACGCTACCCTGGCTCTAGTGAAGGAAGCGGACTATACCGTTGCCAGCTGGTCGGCTTATCTAAAGGTGGTTATGTCGAAAGACAATTACATGAATGGCGATAATGATGAATCAGCGATAAAAGTAGCAATTGGTAATATTAAGCTGGCACAAACGACTGTGCTTAAGAAAAAAGGCAATGTCGATGATTATAATCGACTGATTGCCAAGTATGTGGGCCAACAGGATAAATTTACAACCAAGGGCTGGAATGCTTATATGGCAGTATTGGCCAAATATGTGATGACAACGGAAAATACCCAGGATCAGATTCAGTCAGCGATTACCTTTATCACTCTGGCGCAGGAAGAACTGCTTAATAACCCATCGGCCTACTTAGGCGAATACACGCGGGTGCTGGGATTGGTAGATGATGAAAGTTCCTATACGCCGGAATCATGGACGGCTTATATGGTAGTTGTCAATAAGTATCGAAGTATTACTAAGGATAGCCTTCAGAGTGATGTGGATAAGGCAACAGCGGCCATTTTAAAAGCGCAGTCAGATACCTTAGTCAGACAGAATGGCACCGAACTAAAAGCTTTCCAAAAGGTATTGGAACTGTATCAGAATAACTATCGTTCCGGTTCCGGTAATTTCTATGAGATCAATAAGAGTATCAGCAACTGGGAAATTTATGAACAGGCAGTGTTGCGCTATGCCAGCTTCTATGAAGATTACACCTGGAAGCCGTCGGCGATTACCACCCTGAGTAAGCCGGAAGAAATTACCGCGGCAACCAATGCGATTGATATAGCGATTCGGGCATTACGACCCAAGACAGAGCTAGGTTTGGATGGGGCGATTGCAAGCTACGAAGCAGTCAAAGCGGCAGCAATCCCCTGGAATAATGCGGCAATTGCAATGGAGTACACAGAAGATAGTTTTGAAGCTTATGCAACCATCTGCAGAGCTAATGATTTACAGAACCTGATCATTGATTCGACGGGAACCCTGATGACCCCAACCCTGATTAACAATGCCGCAGCAAATATTCAAGGGGCAATGGATTATAAAAAGCCGGTTCTACGGGCAAAAGATGGCGATGTTCAAAAGTTCCAGTTTGAAAAGAACTGGTACACTGAATTCAAGAAGGATTACTATACTAAGGCGCTTTGGACAGCTTATGAATCAAAAATTACAACCACGTATTATGATCTGGATCATCCGGAGAATATAGAGCAAACAAAGATTCAAGCCGATACCAACACCATTACGGCATTACGCGAAGCGTTAATCTACAATGCTTCGTACATCATGGAACAGGCGCGAATTACGGCAACCAATTTAGGTTCGTTTAGTAAAGATGGCACTCAGAATAATGTGATTGAAAGAACAAAAGCACTGATGAGCGGTATTAGTGGTTTGGAAAACTTTAATATTGCCAACTACAGCGTGACCTATATGCAAATAACCGGTGATGGAAAGGGAACAGCAACTATTTATCCTGATGGAAAAATCGATTCTATCGGAGATGGCAAGGCGACGGTTAAAATCAGTATTCAGGCCTTAAATGATACTGTTTCAACTGAAATTGTAACAACCGGAGAACTGACACTCACTATTATTCCCTAAGAATTTGATCTTCTTGCAAAATGATGATTCGATGATTAAACAAATTTTTGTAACAGATCTGAAGGTATACCTTCAGATCTGTTTTTTTTACTGGTAATAAGTTGGTGATGCGAAGAGTCATAAACATAAAAAGGGCTTAAAGTCATGACTTTAAGCCCTTTTTATGTTTAATTCATGTAATCACGAAACTCCGTTCACCACAACTTTCATCCCGGCCAGATCAAACCCGTCCTCACAGTAAACCGAATAGCCATAGGTTCCGGCAGTCCAGGTGGCCAGACCGGCTTTTCCGTCGTCATACTGGAATAGAACTGCCGCACTGGCAGTAGTGGTTTTGGTCTGACTGTTACTAAACTGAGTATAAACTCCAGCGATGTTTTCCATCCCGGAGTCAGCCTTTCGAGCCGTGTAGGCCACACCGTCCAGAGTAAAATCAGCCTGAGCAAGGTTGTCAGCAATGGTAAAGTATTTTACATCCGTAATCCCGGTGGGTAAGCTTTCAAAACTAAAGCCGATGGCTTCCTTAATTGCTTCCAGGGACGCCTGTTCCACCATCGGGTTGGGAATTTCAGTTTTGGAATCATCCTCTTTTTCGGCAGCAGGCGTGCAACCGGTAAAAAGAAGGGCAGTAAGGGAAATCAGAATCAAACTAACAAAGATTATTTTCTTTGATTTCATAGGGTACCTCTCTTTATTATATGACAGGGGTATCAAGATAAGGGGACGTTTGTTTGTCATGTGATTGATAATTATTGATGGCGATTGGGAATAACCAAGGGGTCAGACCCTCGCCCCTGTGACCCAGGATTAGCAGAGTAGTAAAAATTTTAACCAGCTTAACGCATTAGTTCGTAGGGGGGGGTAGTACCCGCCCGCACACCGTAACCAATCATATCGGGCAGTCCGTCTTCTGGGCCACATGAGTAAAATGACTTTTGCCACTGGCATAATCAGCCACGCATTGGCCATGGCCCAGTAGCTTAAACTTGTAACTCAGCAGTCCATCAAGCCCCACCGGGCCGCGGGCGTGAAGTTTGCCAGTGCTGATTCCGACCTCGGCGCCAAAGCCAAACCGGAAGCCGTCGCTGAAGCGGGTGGAACAGTTCCAGAATACTCCGGCAGAATCCACCAGCGTCATAAAGGTTTGGGCAGTCGCTTCGGTGGTGGTTAAAATCACATCGGTATGACCGGAGCCATAGGTGTTGATGTGATTAATGGCAGCAGCCAGATCAGGAACAATTTTGATTGAAAGGATATAATCGAGGTATTCGGTTTTCCAGTCCACTTCGGTAGCCGCTTCCACTGGGATAATCGCCTGGGTGGCGGGATCACCCTTGATATGAACACCCTTTGCTTCGAGTGCGGTTTTAAGTGTTGGCAGTAGCGCCGCCGCAATTTTTTCATTAACCAATAGCGTTTCCAAGGTATTGCAGGCGGCTACATATTGCGTTTTGGAATCAACGATAATTGCCACAGCTTGCGCCAGATTGGCGTCCTCATGTGCATAAACATGGCAGATCCCGTCAGCATGTCCCATTACGGGGATGTTGGAATTGTTCATAATATATTGAACAAAGTGATTAGAGCCCCGGGGAATAATCAGATCAATATACTGATCCAGAGCCAGCATGGCCGTGACGTCTTCGCGGGTTTCCAAATTTTGAATCCAATTAGTGGGCAGACCTACTGAGGCAGTGGCCTCATGAATGATTTTGGCGAGAATACGATTGGTTTCCAGAGCTTCGCGGCCACCTTTTAAGAGGACGGCATTGCCGCTTTTAAGACAAAGCGTGGAAATCTGCACAAAGGCATCGGGACGGGATTCAAAAATTACCCCAATAACGCCAATCGGACAGGTGACCTTGTAGAGATCAAGACCTTCATCCAGTTGTGTTGAGAGCTTGGTGGCCCCCAGAGGATCGGTGAGCTCGATCAGGCTGTGAATGCCCTCGATCACGTCATTGATTTTGTCAGCATCAAAGGTCAGGCGTTTAAGCAGTGGGGCGCCCAGCTTTTCCTCTTGAGAGCGTTTCATATCCGCCAGGTTGGCGGCGACAATGGCGTAGGTATTTTCTTCTAGTGCTTTGGCAATGGCAAGTAAACCAGCGTTTCGTGTTTTGGTATCGGTAGCGGCCAGTAAAATGCCGGCTTCCCGGGCAATTTTGCCCAATTGTTCCATTTGCATTGGCGTTTCCTCCTTATTTCGCTAATAAATTATCACGGATCTTTTTAAAATCTTTCTCCCGTAAATCGGTTTTTTCCATTAAATAGGTTTCAACATTTCCAAAATGAGTGTTGACATAATCCATCGAAGTCTTTAGCCAATCCGGCTTGACACCGTAAAATTCCCAGAGGTGATAATTCTCGATGCCTAATTCCTCGGACATGATATTGCCCAGGAGGTTATAGCTTTCGTCGAAGGTCAGGTTGGTAAGGGTGTAATCAGAAAGGATCACATCCTCTTTTACGCCTAAAATGCTTAAAATCAGATAAGTCATAAAACCGGTGCGGTCCTTGCCGTTGGTGCAATGGTAAAGAATGGGGGATTCAGAAGGTTCAGTTAAATACTTAAGCACCTCGGCGAAGCGTTGGGCCCGATCTTCGGTCTGGAGCTTATAGATACGACGCATAAAGGCATCCACCATGCCCGGCTGGGTAAAATCTTTGTGATCCAGTCCCATATCATCGCCGGAGAAAATTGGCAACAGGTGATACTCGGCTGTTTTGGGCAGGCGGTCAACCTGTCGTTCGGCTTTGGATTTGTTTCTAAAATCAAAGACATGTTTGAGTCGCAGCGCGGCAAAATAAGACACATCTTTATCGGACAGATGGGCCAGTTCTTCACTGCGGATAACCTTTCGCCATTTTATCTTTCGGCCGTCCATTCCGGTATAGCCGCCGATATCCCGAATATTAATCGAGTTTTCGAGTTGGATCAGACGTTTGCCGAGCTGGGTTTCGTCACAGAAGATGAGGTTATTTTCATCTTTGAAGTTATATAGGATTCGTCCGTTTGGCGCAATCAGACCCGGATAGGCGTTTTTTTCCTGATCGGCTTTTGGGGCAGGATGAACCTCTGCCGGGAGAATTGTTTTAAGTTGCTCTGGATCGATGCGTGCCGCGGTTTGCTGGTTTGCCGCTTTAGAACCTGCGGCCTTGATCGCTTTAGAGGCAGGCTGAGCGGTAGTGATGGTTTTTGACGACTTCTTTTTGTCAAGCAGTTTTCGTACCAGAAAATAGGCTGGAACGATTGCAGCTGCGCCGGCAATGATGGCAATGGTGGTTACTTTTTTCATTGATGATTTCCTTTCTGTGACTTCGTTTAGTTTCTAATTATAGGTAATGACTATGTTATAATTATAGCATAAATCAAAGAAAAAAAGTCTTTAAAATGCGAGGAGAATGAATGAATACCACAAAAACTAAGGCGTTAGGTAGTCAACCCAAAAATACACTAGGTATTTATTGCCATATCCCTTTTTGCAAAAAAAAATGTGCCTATTGTGATTTTACTTCTCTTTCCGCCCAGAGCGAGGAGCGGATTGGGGAGTATTTTGATGCACTGGAAAAGGAAATAAGACGTCACAAGGAAATCAATGGTGTTTTACCGGCTGTGGACACCATCTATTTGGGGGGCGGTACCCCATCGTCGATTGCACCCGGTTATATTGAAAAAACATTGTCTCTTATAAAGGAAGTCTTTGTAATTGAGGATACGGCGGAAATCACCATTGAAATTAATCCGGGAACCTTAACAGAAGAGAAGGCCAGCCGCTATAAGAAAGCGGGGATCAATCGGATCAGTATGGGTCTGCAGGCCTGGCAGGACTTTCTGCTTCAAATCCTCGGTCGGATTCACAGCCAGTCGGATTTTATTAAATCGATGGAAATTTTAAAAAACGTCGGTTTTTCAAACATCAGCGTCGATGTGATGGTCGGTTTACCGGGTCAGAAACGATCGGATGTGATGGCGACACTGATCGCGCTGATGTCTTTTGCGCCCACCCATCTGTCGTGCTACAGCTTAATTTTAGAGCCGGGTACCCCGATGGCCAATTGGGTCGCAGCGGGGCAGCTAAATTTGCCCGATGAAGATGAAGAGCGGGAAATGCACTGGGCAGTCGATGCGTTTCTAAAAGAGCAGGGTTATGACCATTATGAGATTTCCAGTTACTGTAAGCCCGGCTATCAAAGCCGCCACAACATTAAATATTGGGAACTGGTGCCCTATCTGGGCTTTGGTCTGGGTGCCCATGGTTATTTTAATAGTCGGCGCTATGGTAACACCAATGCACTAAGTCAGTATATCGATGTCATCAAGGCCGGAGAATCCCCAGCAACATTAGAAGCTGAGATGACGCCCCGGGAAATGATGAGTGAGTGGATGTTTTTAGGTTTGCGTAAGCTTTGCGGCATTCGGGATAGTGATTTTTTTGCCCGTTTTGGCCAAAGTTATTGGGATCGATATGGTGAGGTCATAAAGCCGCTGATTGCTGATGGTTTGCTTAATTGGGATGGGTCATTTTTAAAGCTGACACCAAAAGGACAGGATTTTGGAAACCAGGTATTTATGGCTTTTCTATAGATGAAATCAGATCAAAAAAATATCTTAAGAAAACTTTAAAAGGTGAGCAAGCTATTATAGAAACTAGTTGACAATGTAGGGGGTAGGATGTTATATTTAACTCAGATGTTAGCACTCGATTATTGTGAGTGCTAATAACGAGGTGAATCATGGAACTTAACGCACGTAAAAAGAAAATACTTGAAGTGATCATCCGTGATTATATTAATACGGCCGAGCCGGTTGGCTCCCGGACCCTTTCAAAAAGATGTAACCTGGGTATCAGCCCGGCCACCATCCGAAATGAAATGGCAGATCTTGAAGAGTTAGGTTTTTTAGTTCAACCCCATACCTCTTCGGGACGGATTCCGACCCAGCAGGCGTATCGTTATTATGTGGATGAAATCATGGAGATTCAGAAACTTGAGAAGATGATCCGAACGGATATTCATCGGGGTTTTCTGGATCATACCACTGAACTGGGGCTGACGATGTCCCATACGGCGCAGGTTCTGTCTCAGCTAACCAATTACACAGCAGTGGTTCTGGCACCTCGGGTTACAAATTTTAACTGTAAGCATGTTCAGATTGTTTCATTAATTAAAAACAGGGTACTTATGGTAGTAGTGACCCAGGAGGGGATGGCCAAAAATATTGAGGTAACCCTTTCTCAGGAGGTAGACGCGATTCTGGCGCTAAAGCTTTCCAATGTGATTAATGGCTTTCTGAAAAACACCATTCTCAGTGACATGAGTTCGGAGCTTATTGATCAGATCCAGGAATTGTCACCAGCCGAGAGTAAGCTGATTCACGAAATTATCCCCCAACTTAAAAAAGTCTTGATGGAGGATGACTCGGAAGTTCACTCCACGGGGTTAACGAACCTTTTCAATTATCCGGAATTCAGTGATGTGAATAAGATTAAACAACTGATCAATATTGTTCAGGAAAAACAGGTGTTGTCGGAAATGATGACATCGAAAGACGGCAACCAGATCATCCGCATTAAAATAGGCAGTGAAAATGACAATGAAAACCTTAAGGATTTTAGCATCATTACCTCCACCTATGAACTGGATGGCGAGATGATGGGGGCCTTTGGCGTGATTGGGCCGACTCGGATGAACTATGACAATGTCTCATCGGTTCTCAATTACATACGTAATGAGTTAAATTTACATATCTCAAATTTATTAATGAAATAGGTGATTAAATGATAAAAGAAGAGGAAATCCAAACCATCGAAGAAAATGAACAAACGCTAAAAGAAGCTGACGCGGTAACCGACGAGGAATTAACAGATGACATTGACGAAACAGCATCGCCGGAAGAGGTATTAGAGAGTGTAAAGGAGGATGAGGCTGTATTGAATCGCTTGGTTCGACTTCAGGCTGATTTTGAGAACTTCAAAAAGCGAAGTCAAAAAGAAAAAACAGAAATGTATCAGTTCGCATCAGAAAACTTTGCTACCAAGCTGTTGCCAGTAATGGACAATCTGGAGCGGGCGCAAGCCGCCCTAACCGATGCCAGTGAGGAAGCCAAGGGCTATATTGACGGATTGGAAATGGTTTTTAAACAACTTAAGGATGTGCTCAAAGAAGAAGGTCTGGAAGAAATTGTTTGTGAAGGTCCCTTTGATCCAAATCTCCACCACGGTGTGGCGGTCGGTACAGATGAGCAAAAGGAAGACCAGGATATTATTGATGTTTTCCAAAAAGGTTACAAATTCAAGGGTAAGGTGATCCGACCAGCGATGGTTAAGGTTTGTAGCAAATAATATTAATTAAGACATAACCCGTCTAAAGTTGAAAATCTGCTGGTGGAAAGCACCAGTACTGAATTTTCATTTTAATAGAATAAACTTAAAAGCAAAATTACAGGAGGAAATAGATATGAGTAAAGAAAAAATTATCGGGATTGACTTAGGGACCACAAATTCGTGTGTTGCCGTTTTAGAAGGCGGTGAAGCCGTCGTTATCCCTAACGCAGAAGGAAACAGAACGACCCCATCGGTTGTTGCTTTTGCCAAAGATGGCGAACGATTAGTTGGACAGGTTGCCAAACGACAAGCCGTTACGAATCCGGACCGCACTATTTCATCAATTAAACGCGATATGGGCACCGATAAAAAAGTAACAGTTGATGATAAAAGTTATACCCCTCAGGAAATTTCAGCGATGATTCTGCAAAAATTAAAAGCAGATGCTGAAGCTTATCTGGGAGAAACGGTTACAAAAGCAGTTATTACGGTACCAGCGTACTTCAGTGATGCCCAAAGACAAGCGACCAAAGATGCTGGTCGGATTGCCGGGCTGGAAGTTTTAAGAATTATCAATGAACCAACTGCAGCCGCTTTAGCCTATGGCTTAGACAAAGATGCCAATGATAAGATCATGGTTTATGACCTTGGGGGCGGAACCTTTGATGTATCAATTCTGGAACTTGGCGATGGCGTTTTCGAAGTTAAATCAACCAATGGGAATAATCATTTAGGTGGTGATGACTTTGACCAGAAAATCATCGATTGGATGGCAGCAGAGTTTAAGAAAACCCACGGACTGGATCTTAAAAATGATAAAATGGCCCTTCAGAGACTTAAAGAAGCGGCTGAAAAAGCTAAAATCGAATTATCAACGGTTATGAAATCAGACATTAATTTACCATTTATTACGGCAACGGCAGAAGGTCCACAGCATTTGGAATTATCGCTGACCCGCGCTAAATTTGATGAATTAACTTCTGACCTGGTGAAGAGTACCATCGGACCAGTTGAAAAAGCCATGAAGGATGCCGGTCTTTCCAAGAATGAGTTGGACAAGGTAATCCTGGTTGGTGGTTCCACAAGAACACCGGCAGTACAGGATGCAGTTAAAAATATTACCGGTGAAGATGCGTATAAAGGAATTAATCCGGATGAATGTGTTGCGATTGGAGCAGCGATCCAGGCTGGTGTATTAGCTGGTGAAGTCCATGATGTATTACTCCTTGATGTAACGCCATTATCACTGGGGATTGAAACCCTGGGCGGTGTATTTACCCGATTAATCGACCGTAATACCACCATCCCAACCAAGAGAAGTCAGACCTTCTCGACCGCAGCTGATAATCAGACCGCTGTTGATATCCATGTTTTACAAGGTGAACGCGAAATGTCCAAGGATAATAAAACCTTGGGTCGATTCCAATTAACAGGTATTCCATCCGCACGTCGTGGTATTCCACAAATCGAGGTAACCTTTGATATTGATGCCAATGGGATTGTTAATGTATCTGCTAAGGATATGGGAACCGGGAAGTCTCAGAACGTCGTGATTAAATCCACCACGAATATGAGTGATGATGAGATTGATAAAGCCGTTAAAGAGGCAGAACAACATGCTGAAGAAGATAAACGCGTTAAAGCTTTAATCGAAGCGAAAAACGTTGCTGATTCCACCCTTTACCAGACCGAACAGTCATTAAAAGAAATGGAAGGCAAGATTTCAGAAGAAGATAAGGCCAAGGTTGAAGCAGCCATGGCAGAACTAAAAACAGCCAGCGAAGGCGAAGATGTGGAAGCCATTACCAAGGCTACCGAAGCTTTAAATGAAGCCTTCTATCCACTGGCTCAGAAAATGTATGAAGAAGCAGCAGCCCAACAGGCCCCAGACGAGCAAGAATCGTCTGATCAAGGTGATGATGATGATGTTGTCGATGCTGAATATGAGGAAGTAAAAGAGTAAGATTTGCCTGTAACCGGCAATAACCAGTGGCAGCCAAGGCTGCCACTCTTTTTCGTGGAGGCAACGAGCCATGTGGGAGCTTGCTCACATTTGGCGACTGCCCGCGAACGGCTCAAAACGCGGGTGAGCGTTTTGAAAAGTTTCGTGGAGGCAACGAGCCATGTGGGTTTGGTGTGCCGTACCGACAATTGTTACATCATGTTGTACGCATCGGAGCGGACACGGCATCGCCTGTCCGATTCTGCGCGCAGGCAACGAGCCAATCACAAGCTTGCTTGTAGTTGGCGACTGCCCGCGACCAATGCGAAAGGAGCAAAGCGGATTTCGCATGGCGCGGCGAACAACAGATTAACAATTGGTCGGTACTAATATTAAGGTTTGTTTCCAACTTTTGGGAATACCACGCTCTACGAAAAAAGGCTTTGACACGTTGCTTCAAAAAGGTATAATTAGTAGTTGGTTAGTTGGTGTTTAGGATTCAAAAGAGGTGAGAGTATTTATGAGTGAAAAAAGAGATTACTATGAGGTGCTTGGGGTCGGTAAAGATTCCAGCCCGGATGAGATAAAAAAAGCCTATCGAAAAAAGGCCATGGAGTTCCATCCGGATAAGAATCCGGGGGATAGTGTTGCTGAAGAAAAATTCAAAGAAGCGAATGAAGCCTATGAAATTTTAAGCGACGAGGAAAAAAAATCTCGTTATGATCAATATGGTCATGCAGGGGTTGACCCCAGTGCCGGCGGTTACGGCGGCGGTGGTTATAGTGGCGGTGGCTTTGGCGGTTTTGAAGATATCTTTGGCGATATTTTCAGTGCCTTTGGCGGCGGCGGCGGATTTAGTGGCAGTCGGGGCGGTCGTCGTTCCAACCGTGGGTCGGACATGAAGATCAATATCAATCTGTCCTTCCATGAGGCTGTTTTTGGTGTTGAAAAGAAGATTAAAATCAAACGTAACGAAGAATGTGGAACCTGTGGTGGCACCGGGGCTGAAAAAGGTTCAACGTCAAAAACATGTGATCAATGTGGCGGCTCTGGTCAGGTTTATGTACGGCAGCAAACACCTTTTGGAACGGTTCAACAGGTTCACACCTGCGACAAGTGCCATGGTGAGGGAAAAATCATTGATAAACCCTGTCCGACCTGTCATGGATCTGGCCTTGAATCCAAGGAACGCACCATCAGCATCAAGATCCCAGCCGGTGTATACGACGGCTCGATTCTACCACTAAGAGGTCAGGGTAATGCCGGGCCAAACCATGGTAGCACGGGCGATTTGCTTGTTTATATCAGTGTTCGGGAAGATCCGTTGTTTAAACGGAGCGACGATGACATTTACTATGAACTACCAATTACCTATGCCCAGGCGGCTATGGGAGACAGCATTGTAGTGCCTACCATTGACAGCAAGATCAAGCTTAAAATACCAGAAGGCACTCAAAACGGCAAGGTTTTCCGATTAAAAGGAAAAGGGGTCCCCAACGTCAATGGTCGTGGTCGGGGCGATCAGTTTATTACCATCAAGGTGGAAGTGCCACGTAAACTTAGCCGTGAACAGCGCCATGCCTTAAATGAGTATGCCAAGGTTGCGGGAGAAGATGCTCACCCTGAAGGCAAGCGTTTCTGGTCTCGCGTAGAAGCTGAGGCGAAGGAAAGTCATCCTAAAAAAGATGCCTGATCGTTTTAGGTTAGTATAAAGTTTTAAATGCCGGAGAAATCCGGCATTTTTTAGTTGACAAAGAAAAGCATGAGGCATATAATGAACCTACCAAAACATATCGAAATGATATGAATTAAGCAAGCCGTGTTCGGAAATATTAATTGAATTATAATTTTAAGGATAATGTGAGGTAAGAAGATGTCTAAAATTGCAAAAAATCTAACCGATTTAATTGGAAATACACCCTTATTGGAATTGTCGAACTATGAAAAAAGCCTGGAGCTGGAAGCTAAGCTGATCGCCAAGCTGGAATATTTTAATCCGTTATCTTCAGTGAAAGACCGGATTGGGTTTGCGATGATTGAAGCCGGCGAAAAAGCCGGGCTAATTAAAGAAGGTACCGTGATTATTGAACCAACCAGTGGCAACACCGGGGTTGGGCTGGCTTTTGTGGCGGCCGCCAAAGGGTATCGTCTTATTTTGACGATGCCGGAAACCATGAGCGTAGAACGTCGTAATCTGCTTTCGGCACTTGGGGCAGAGTTGGTACTGACACCAGGGGCAACCGGAATGAAAGGCGCCATTGCTAAAGCTACTGAATTGGCAGAAACCATTCCCAACGCTTTTATTCCCCAGCAGTTTGATAATCCCGCCAATCCGGAAATTCACCGTCAAACCACGGCCATTGAAATTTGGAATGATACCGATGGCGAAGTTGATATTTTTGTGGCTGGCATTGGCACCGGCGGAACCATTACCGGAGTCGGAGAAGTATTAAAAGAAAAGAAACCCGGAGTTCAAATTGTTGCGGTTGAACCAGAGGCTTCGCCGGTACTTTCCGGTGGCAGTCCGGGACCTCATAAGATTCAGGGGATTGGGGCTGGTTTCGTGCCCGGGGTTTTAAATACGGCTGTTTATGATGAAATTATTGCGGTCAGCAACGACAATGCTTTTAAAACAGCGAGAAACGTTGCCCAAAATGAAGGGCTGCTGGTCGGAATTTCTTCTGGAGCGGCCTTGTATGCCGCCATAGAACTGGCAAAACGCCCTGAAAACAAGGGAAAAACCATCGTGGTGCTGTTGCCGGATACGGGCGAACGCTATCTGTCAACGGGTTTATACGCGTTATGAAAATATCAACAAAAGGACGATATGCCCTGCGCCTAATGCTGGACCTGGCGATTAACAATACCGGGGAATACATTCCCATCAAACGGATTGCTGAGCGTCAGGAGATTTCAGAGAAATATTTAGAGCAGATTATCACCCAGATTTCAAGAGCGGGCTTTGTGAGAAGTGTCCGGGGATCACAAGGGGGTTACCAACTGGCCAATCCGCCGGCAGAATACACCGTTGGGATGATTTTACGACTGATGGAAGGGGAGTTGTCCCCGGTGGCCTGCTTGGATGAGCCGGGTAGCTGTGATCGCGCGGATCGCTGTGTTACGGTTGATGTCTGGCGGCAAATCAAAGATGCGATTGAAAATGTGGTGGATAATATCACCCTGGCCGACTTGGTAAAGTCTTATCATGAAAAAGGCAATTGCGAGTATTTTATTTAGAAATAACGGGAATAATGTTAAGAGAAAGTGATGGGAGTAGGTGGCACCGGTGGGAAAGGTTACAGCGATTTATCAAAGTATCGAAAAGGGTGAGCAGATTCGCCTGGATCAGCCAGCGCTTTTTATTGCGGGGTTCGGACTCGAAGGCGATAGTCACGGCGGTCGCGATCGACGACAGGTCTGTTTGTTTGGGCTTAGCAGCATTGAACAATTAAAAGAGGCCGACGGGGCTGGTTTATGTACCAGGCGGTTTAAACAAAATATTACAACCGCAGACATCAAGCTGTTTAAATTGCCACTGGGTACTCAGGTTAAGATTGGGGAAACGCTTCAGGAAATAACTCAGATTGGCAAAAAATGTTTTGGCTGTGAAATAGCAGATCAAGACGGAAAATGTATATTGGCCAATGAAGTTGTTTTTACGGCCGTGATCGAAGGTGGCTATATTAAAGAAGGTGACTTTGTTACGGTCATAAAATAATACATGAACACGATTATGGCATTGTGAATTTATGGTCATGGTATATCCGCCTAAAATAGAAAATATATTTACACAAAATACCGCTGATTTCATATATAAAATCAGCGGTATTTCGTGTTGTTAAGCCAGGTTTTTTAGTAACAGGGTATATTCTTTTATGTGGGTATACTTTTTTTGGTTTTGCATCAGCTCTCTGGAAATGTCCAGGCCCAGAAGTGAGGGGACTAAACGGTTTGCTTCAGGAAGCCTGAGCAGGTCATAGCAGATGCCGCGGTTAGCCAGTCGGGATAGGACATTGACCCCCGTGTATGACAAGGCATTTTGCAGCTGATCAATGAGATAAGCATCCACATCCAGATTTTTTAAGCTGTAGCTTTCCTCCCGATGGGCTTCCACCAGCTGGCGGAATTCATTTTGAAAGGTGGTATACAGATCAGTGATGGTGGTCAACAGGTAGGCCTGGAAATCGTTTTTTTCAGCGGTTGTCCGGGACTCATCACCAAACCAGGAAACATAGTTCAGGGTTAAGCTGGCAGTGAGTCGGCCAAAATCCTGGGCCAGCGGACCAAAACCGGCAAATTCTCCATCGATGATGCGGACGTCGTCAAAGCTGATCATGATGTTGGAACTGTGAAGGTCGGTATGAATCAGACATTCCTTATCATTTAGGAATTTGTTTTCCAAACGTTTGAATTCGGCCTGAATTTGAGGATTATCCACCAGTAAGGCTCTTTTTTCATCCGTGCCGGGAATCATCTCCCGTTCCCAGGAAACACCGATGTTTTCCCGAAAAAGAAAGGGGGCCAGGGCTGTGTATTCCGGATTTATAAAAAACCGTTCAACTTCAGATTTTTTATAGTTGGTGAGATGTAAATTGGAGGAGAAAAAAAGATTGCGGGCAAAAAATGCGCCAATCTTAGCAGTAAAATGTCCGTGTTTAACCATCCGGCAGAGCTCAAAACGGAGCAAACTCAAATCCATTAAATCCTCCATAACAATGATCCGGTTGGGTTCGTCAAAGAGATAAATTTCAGGACTGATGCCGGGATAGACCGAGTTCCAAAAAATAAGGGTGGCTATTTCCGAGCGCATCCGACCCAGATCCAGGGTCCAGCCATCGCCATCAGCTTCTTCCACGGTATTATTTTTTTCGTCCTCAATCCGAAACCGGGGCATGGAGAGCATTTGTTTCATGATCACTGATTTTCCCGACTGGTCGTAGACATGATAGATTAAGTTAACAAATCCTTCAATGCTTTCTTTTACGGCGTGTAAATCGACCACGGTAAGGTTGGCATCGGTTGGAAAGATGTTTTTTTCTTTAAGGTAGTTGGCAACGCCTGCCACTGTTAAATTGCCATAGCTGTCATAGGTCATTTTTTCACTTCCTTACTTATTGCGGTGGGGTTCCATATAATGATGGATGGTAGCTTCTAATTCCGGGATTCCTTCGCCACTATAGGCACTGACCACATAGATGTGTTTAGGATTGATACCGGCATAAATAAGAAGATTGCGGCTCCGTTTAATATTGCATTCGGGGAGATCTGTTTTTGTGATCACGCCAATCGAGGGAATGTTATAGGTATGGATAAAATTGGGTGGAAAGGCATTCTGGGAATCCATACAGGAACAAACCAGGATCACCAGTCCGGCGTCCATGGTAATATTTATGGCCTGACGTGAAAAAAACGGGAGTTCGATAAACTCCCCAGGGGTATCAATGAAATCGTCATAGTAACTGACCATTTGGGTCTTGGAATATTTAAGTTCTTCTTCATTTAGCCGTTGCATCAAGGTGGTTTTGCCGCTGCCGATTTTTCCGATTAAGGCCACCCGTTTTCGATTATTGGCCATCTATCAGGAGTAGGTGATTTTAGGAATGTCGAATCCTAAAATATGGTTAAGAGTATTGAGGATTTCAGAAACGGCAGCTTTGACATCACTAACCCGACCGGTGATTACAAGTGAACCACTGAAACGGTCCAGAAAACCGATTTCGACTGGGGCGGCTTTCGTTGCGGCGTCAGCGGCGATAATGGCGGCTTCGCTGGGGGTAATGGTTAAGATACCGATGGCATCGGCGGCTTCATCGTCCAGACCCAGTTTAATATAGATATCTGTTTTAGGCTTGGCAATAATATGTGCCAGGGTTACCTGTTTACCAGGAACGTATTCTTGTATGGAACGATTCTTCTTTTCAGTTTCCATCGTGTCACCTTTTCTTCGTGTATTTTGGTTGTTTGGATTTAATTTTTTCTAATACTGCCGTACCGACCAATTGTTAATCTGTTGTTCGCCGCGCCATGCGAAATCCGCTTTGCTCCTTTCGCATTGGTCGCGGGCAGTCGCCAACTACAAGCAAGCTTGTGATTGGCTCGTTGCCTGCGCGCAGAATCGGACAGGCGATGCCTTGTCCGCTCCGATGCGTACAACATGATGTAACAATTGTCGGTACTGGTTCATTACTTGCTTTAAAGTTTGTATTTATTTAACTGTGATCATTATAGCACTAAACTGGAACCCGTTACATCCATTAACGATATTTTACAGAAAGCCGGCAAAAAATTTCAGTGGTACAAAAGTTAAATTTAGATATTTGTAATAGATCAGTTCGTAGGGGCGGGTAGTACCCGCCCGCAAGCGTGGATCTTATGTCAAACCTATTATAAAATCAACAGCGCTCGGGCGATTAAGAATCGCCCCTACGGATCATTAAATATAATCGCCCACACGAACTGAAAATTGCCAAAGAAGTGAAAAAAAACATATTTCTTTTATAAGCAAGATGGGTTATAATGATCAATTGTTAAGCATGCGGTAAAGTGGTATAATACCACAACGATTAAACCAGGAGGTAAGGGAATGCTTTGGAAAGAAGTTCAAATCACAACAACATTGGAAGCTGAGGAAGCGGTGGTCAATGCTTTTTATGATGCCGGGGCAGATGGTGTGGCGATTCAGACCCTGCAGGATGTGCTATTAATACAACAAGATCCCAAAGTCAATTTTGTGGATGAAGCGCTTCTGGAAATTGATCCCAATGTTTCTATTGTCCGGGGCTATTTCAGCGAGGTGGAAGACACTGAAGAAGCGGTGCATAAACTAATTGCGTCAGTGAAGATGCTGCCATCCTTCGGTCTGGACCCCGGTGCCTGTGAGATGATGATCACAGAAGTGGAAGAAGAAGACTGGGCTAATTCCTGGAAAAAGTTTTACAAACCCACTAAGATGGGCAAAAGCATTGTCGTCAAACCAACCTGGGAAGACTATGTCCCGGATAAGGATGAAATTGTCATTAACATCGATCCCGGCATGGCTTTTGGAACCGGTACTCATGAAACCACCCAGCTCTGTGCCATTAAATTGGAAGAGTACATCAAGCCCGGAGATGTGGTGCTGGATATTGGCTGTGGAACTGGGGTACTCTCGCTGATTGCAGGTAAACTGAAAGCGAAAAAAGTGGTGGCGGTGGATTTTGATACCCTGGCGGTTAAAATTGCCCGGGAAAATGCGGAGCTCAATGATTTAGGCAGTATGGTTGAAATTCGCGAAGGTAACCTGCTCGATGTGATTGACGAGAAGGCCGATGTGATTGTGGCCAATATTCTGGCAGCGGCGATTGTGGAGTTGTCGGGAATTATCAAACCCTACCTTAAAGAAAAGGGTATTTTTATTTCTTCGGGAATCATCATCGATCGGCTGGGGGATGTGCTAAGAGCTCTGGAAGCGGAAAACTTCAAGCTTGTTTTTGTTCAGCAGATGGGTGAATGGGTTGGAGTGGTCGCCCAGAAGAGGGACTAAGATGCACCGATTTTTTGTAAAACCCGAGCAGCGTTTCGAATCAACAATCACTATTTCGGGAGAGGATTTTAAACATATCGCCAAAGTCCTGCGGTTGGGGAAGGGTGACGTTATTGAAGTTTGTGATGGCCAGGGCACCGACTATCTGGTTACTTTAAACACGCCCGGCGAGCAGACTATTTCCGGCAGCATTGCCAGACACTACCCATCTCAGGGAGAAACGCCCGAGATGAGTGTCACCTTGTTTCAAGGACTACCCAAAGGCGCAAAAATGGAAGTGATCATTCAGAAAGCCGTGGAGCTGGGGGTTTATCAGATTATTCCCTTTTCTTCATGCCGGGCAGTTTCTCAAATTAAAGATAAGCAGGATAAAAAGCTCGAGCGCTGGCAGCGAATTGCCTATGAGGCCGCAAAGCAGTCCAAGCGGGGGATTATCCCCAGGATTTTGTGGCCGCTAACCTTTAAAGAAGTATTAAGCGAAGTTGCCCGGTATGACTTAATGATCTTAGCCTATGAAGACGAAAACCGGCAGACTTTGAAGGGCGCCCTGGAAGCGGTCCGAAAAATAAGCAAAACCGACAAACCGCTAAGCATCGGTGTGATCGTTGGTCCCGAAGGGGGCTTTGATCCTCAGGAGGCAGCAGCCTGTCAAGCCGCTGGAGTGATTAGCGTAACCCTGGGCAAGCGGATCTTAAGAACCGAAACTGCTGGTATGGTGGTGCTCAGCCAATTGAATTTCTGGAAGGAAGAATAAGTTAAGGATGAATAATAAAAAAAAAGTTGGGTTTATGACCCTGGGCTGCAAGGTCAATACCTACGACAGCGAAGCCTTGATGGAAATCTTTGAGGCAGACGGTTATACCATTGTCGATTTCGCTGAGCTTGCCGATGTTTATGTGATCAATACCTGCACCGTGACCCACCTGGGCGACCAAAAATCCCGAAAAATGATGCGAAAAGCTAAGCGGATTAATCCCAATGCGATTATCTGTGCGGTCGGCTGTTATGTTCAGGTGGCCCCGGATGAGGTCGCAAAAATCGCGGAAGTGGATCTGATGATCGGTACTAAAAATCGCGCCGATATCCTTACCTATATTGAGGCCCACCGCAAGGATGCCAACCGGCGGGATTTTGTCTCAAATATTATGGATGAAAAAATTTTTGAGCCGCTGATGATTTCGGAGGTCAAGGGTAAGACCCGGGCCTTTATTAAAATTCAGGAGGGCTGCAATCAATTTTGTACCTATTGCATTGTCCCCTTTGCCAGAGGGCCAGTCAGGAGCCGCGATTCGCAACAGATTATTGATGAAGTCAACCGGGTGGTTTTAATCGGCTATCAGGAGGTCATTCTTTCGGGTATTCATATTGCCTCCTATGGAGTGGATCAAGCTGGAAGTGGTGCAGGTAAAGGGGATCTCATTGACCTGATTGAAGCCCTTGATCAAATTCCCAGACTTAAGCGGGTTCGACTGGGATCGATGGAACCCAAATTTATCACCCCGGAGCGGCTTAGGCGGTTGGCGGCCCTTGAAAGCTTTTGCCCGCATTTTCATCTGTCACTGCAAAGCGGCAGTGATACGGTGCTAAAACGCATGGGGCGCCGTTATACCACCGCTGAGTATTTAGAGATTGTCAGTCAGATCCGGGAAGTTTTCCCGTTAGCTGCCATCACCACGGATGTGATGGTCGGTTTCCCCGGCGAAACCGAGGATGAATTCAAAGAGACCCTGGACTTTGCCCGGGCCGTGAGTTTTTATCAAATCCATGTATTTAAATATTCCCGGCGCTCAGGAACTAAAGCGGCTGCCTTTATCGATCAGATTGATGAAACCATAAAAAATTCCCGCAGCCACACCCTTAGTGACCTGTCGAAAAAACTGGAGCTGGAATTTTTAAAGAAAAACGATGGCGTTCTGACAGAGGTTTTGTTTGAAGCAACCCATGACGCGACTGGTTATGAAGGTCATACCAAAAATTATGTTCCGGTTCGGCTCCAGACAGATGAAAAAATTAATGGCAGAATTCTAAAAGTTAGGGTATCATATAATAGTCAGTTTGCTGACAAATTAATCGGAGATTCGATATAACAGGAGGAAGATATGTCAAAGGACTGTATTTTTTGTAAGATTGTTAATAAGGAAATTCCGGCCGATGTAGTTTTTGAAGATGATCAAGTCATCGCATTTAATGATATTGCACCCCAAGCTCCGGTGCATGTGATAATTATTCCCAAAGAACATTTTGAATCGATTCTATCGGTACCAGCTGGAAACGATATTATCAGCCACATGCATACGGTGGCCAATCGGATTGCCCTTAAAACAGGGATTGCCAAAACAGGTTTTCGTCTGGTAAATAATTGCGGCAAGGATGGCAATCAAACGGTGCCCCATCTGCATTATCATTTATTGGGCGGTCGACCATTATTATGGCCTCCCGGTTGAAAAATAATTGACAGCGTAAGAAATAATGCGTATAATATAGTTTGACTCATACCATGTTGATTAACCGTACCGGAAATTAGCAACGGATTAGAGGGGGGGGTTGAAAATGTCTGAAGTAAAAATTAAAGAAAATGAAACACTCGAAAGTGCATTGCGACGTTTCAAAAGAAAAACTGCAATGGCTGGGGTTATGTCTGAAATTCGCAAAAGAGAGCATTATGAAAAGCCAAGCGTAAAGCGAAAAAGAAAATCAGAAGCAGCAAGAAAAAGAAAGATGAAAAAAAGATAGGATGTGACTAATTGGCATTAAAGGATCAATTACAGGCTGACTTAAAAACAGCAATGAAGGAAAAGAATAAGGTTAAGAAATCCACCATTACAATGATTCGGGCGGCTATTTTACAAGTCGAAAAGGATCAGAAAGTGGAACTGGAAGACGATCAGATTCTTGAAATTATTGCAAAACAGCTCAAACAACGTCGGGATGGCCTGGCCGAATTTGAGAAAGCTCAAAGAGACGATTTAATCCAGCAGGCTCGAGAAGAGATAACAATCATCGAGAGCTACCTTCCTACACAATTAACGGTTGATGAAATCAAAGTAATTGTGGCCGAAACGATAAAAGAAACCGGTGCAGTTGACGCAAAAGATATGGGAAAAATAATGAGTGCCCTGATGCCGAAGGTTAAAGGTCGCGCGGATGGAAAGCTTGTCAATCAAGTGGTCAGAGAAAGTCTGGCGTAGCAAAAAAATATTAATACTACACATATAAAGAGGTTTGTCCTGCGGCAGGCTTCTTTTTTTGTCTGGAAAATTTGAAGGGCTGGTGTGTGCTACCGTACCGACCAATTGTTAATCTGTTGTTCGCTGCGCCATGCGAAATCCGCTCCGCTCCTTTCGCATTGGTCGCGGGCAGTCGCCAACTACAAGCAAGCTTGTGAATGGCTCGTTGCCTGCGCGCAGAATCGGACAGGTTTATCAACCTGTCCGCTCCGATGCGTACAACATGATGTAACAATTGTCGGTACTATGTTATTTGTCTGATCTTATCGCAGGTATTCTAAGACTGTTACAGATACAAGGTATTTTAAGATTATGATGTTATAATCCAAACAGTGAATAAATTACTGGGAGGATTCAATGGAGAATAATATCAACCTTGAAATTGGACTGACTCAAGCCCAGGTTGAAGAAAGGATCGCGGACGGAAAAGTTAATGTCCAACCCCAATCCAAAACAAAAACCATCGGCAGAATAATTAAAGACAATAGCTTAACCTTATTTAACATGCTTAACATCATCCTGGCATTGATGATTATTTTTGTGGAATCGTTTCAGAACCTGCTATTTATTAATATTGTTATCATTAATACGTTTATTGGCATCATACAAGAAATAAAGGCAAAAAAAACCATTGATAAGCTCTCACTGATTTCCCAGCCTCATGTTAGTGTGTTACGGGATGGCAAGCTTGAGGAAATCGTCTTTGAAAAAATTGTGATGGATGATATTCTAATCCTGAAAGCGGGCAAACAGATTCCTTCGGATTCCCAGGTGGTAAAAGGGGAAATAGAAGTCAATGAGTCTCTACTGACTGGCGAGTCCGATTCGATTATGAAGTATGAAGGGGATGCTCTGCTTTCCGGCAGCTTTGTGGTGTCCGGGCAAGCGACGGTGCAGGTGACTCAGGTAGGTCTGGAAAACTATGCATCTAAATTGGTTGAAGCCGTTAAGGTCGCAAAAAAACCAAACTCGGAAATTATGAAAGCACTGGGCTTTATTATGAAAAGCATTGGCATTGTGATTGTTCCCCTCGGCCTGTTACTGCTTTATAAACAACTACTTGTCCAGAATTTGCCGCTACAGGTGAGTGTAACCGGGACGGTGGCGGCCCTGATTGGGATGATCCCGGCGGGATTGGTGCTCCTAACCAGTGTGGCTCTGGCGGTTGGGGTCGTTAGACTGGGGCGTCACCAGACTTTGGTGCAGGAACTCTATTGTATTGAGACGCTGGCTCGGGTGGATGTCCTTTGCTTAGATAAAACCGGTACCATCACGGAAGGGAACATGGAAGTCCTGTCAATGGAAACCATTTGTCATGACAAAAATCCCGTTCAGGCGATCAGGGCTTTAATTGCTAATCTAAAAGATGACAATGCCACCTATCGGGCGCTTAGCGAAAGCTGTCAAGGGGAGGCCCCAAAATGGCTTTGCGAGCGGGTCATTCCATTTTCGTCGGAACGGAAGTGGAGCGGCGCTTTTTTTGCGGAACAGGGTACTTTTGTGATCGGCGCGCCGGAGTTTGTTTTAAAAGAGCGTTACGATGAAATTAAGGAAAAGGTTGAGCACTATGCCAGCGAAGGTAACCGGGTTTTAATGCTGGGGTATGCTAAAGAACCCTTTAAAGAAGATGGCAGCCTGCCAGAAAATATCAAAACCATCGCTCTGCTGCCGATGGGGGATAAAATTCGTCATGAAGCCAAGAAAACGTTGGAGTTTTTTAGAAACCAGGGCGTTGATATCAAGGTAATCTCTGGCGATAACCCGATCACCGTATCTCAGGTGGCACATCGGGCGGGACTGCTGGATTGGGATAATTTTGTCGATGCGTCGACGCTCACAGAAGATGAAGATGTTCACAAGGCTGCCCAGATCTATTCGGTTTTTGGCCGGGTAAGCCCAGGACAAAAACGACTTTTGATTGAAGCCCTTAAAAATCAGGGCCATACCGTAGCGATGACCGGGGATGGGGTCAATGATGTTTTGGCCTTACGAGAAGCGGATTGCAGCATTGCTATGGCCGAAGGGAGTGATGCGGTGCGCCAAGTATCCCAACTGGTCTTGTTGGATTCCAACTTTGCTAGCTTTACCCGGGTTTTGATGGAAGGGCGTCGGGTCATTAACAACATTACCCGTGCGGCATCGCTGTTTTTAGTGAAGACGATGTTTTCCCTGATGCTGGCCGTTATTGTGATCATTGCCAATGAGGCCTATCCCTTTGTGCCGATTCAACTGACCTTAATCAGTGCGTTGACTATTGGTGCGCCTTCTGTTTTTCTGGCTTTGGAGCCGAATAAAAACCGGATCACCGGAAATTTTTTAGAAAAGGTTTTAAAAAAATCGTTGCCGGGTGCTTTGACGGTGGTGTTTAATGTTGTCTTAATTATGATTGTTGGTTCCTATCTGGCATTGGATCACCAGCAGATTTCGACGCTGGCAGTGATTTCCACTGGTTTAATTGGACTGGTTATTCTTTTTCGGGTCAGTCAACCTCTGGATAATAAGCGGTGGGCGTTATTTTTTACGATGACCGTTTCATTCCTATGCTGTGTCTTGTTTTTGGAAGACTTCTTTTTCCTGGTGCCGATTCAGGATTTCCTGCCAGCGATGTTGATTGTTTTGGGAATTACGATCCTTGATATCTATCCCTTATTGCGGATTTTTAGCTGGATCGTTGATCAGATTGAAAGGCTTCTCAATCGCCACCAAAAAGAAAAAAGGATGGCTAAAGCGACCGTATTAGAAAAATAGTAAAGCTAAAGCTTTTTTCGCAAAAGGATCAGAAATCTGATTCTTTTGTGAAAAAAAGACTTGCATTCATGTATTTGATCGTGCTATAATAAGCAAGTCGTCAAAGATAAGCTTTATCTGAAAGAACAAAGATAAAATAAAGATTGACAACAGATTGATAAACATCTATAATAGTCAAGTATTGTATCGAGGTGTAGCGCAGTTTGGTAGCGCACATGGTTTGGGACCATGGGGCCGGAGGTTCGAATCCTCTCACCTCGACCATTTTTTTTAAAATTACTTGGGGGCCTTTAGCTCAGTTGGTTAGAGCAACCGGCTCATAACCGGTAGGTCCGGGGTTCGAGCCCCTGAAGGCCCACCATATTTTTTTGCCCAGATAGCTCAGTCGGTAGAGCAGGGGACTGAAAATCCCCGTGTCGGTGGTTCGATTCCGCCTCTGGGCACCACCACTTAAAGAATAACAGCGAAAGCTGTTTTTTTTTGGTTAGAAATAGGTAAACATAAATAAACCTTAATCGCTATTGAGAAAAACGAAGAAATATTATAAAGTATAGAAATGACATCAGTAATATAAAAATACTTTTGTATCCTGAAATAACCTCAGAAACAGTCGGATGTGAAACGTTTTTTAAATGGAGAGCGGCTATTATACGAGTATCGATCGTAGACTTAAGTATTGTTATTAAAATTCAGGAGGATAAAATGATCTTACAAAAAGAACGAGAAGATGTGGTGCGTTATTGTCAAAAGCTGATTGAAGCAGGGTTAACGAAGGGAACCGGTGGCAATATCAGCATTTATAATCGGGAACAAAGGCTGATGGCAATCAGTCCTAGTGGCATTGATTACTTTGAAACAGAGCCGGAGGATGTTGTGGTTATCGATATCGATGGAAAGCATGTGGACGGAAAAAGAAAACCATCAAGCGAGCATGAGCTGCACCGCATTTTCTATGTGAAACGTGATGACATCGATGCAGTTGTTCATACGCACTCCGTTTATTCAACAGTACTGGCCACGCTTGAAGAGGGCTTGCCTGCCTCAAGCTACCTGATTGCGTTAGCGGGGTTGGATGTACGCTGTGCCGACTATGCGACCTTTGGTACTATGGAATTGGCGCAACTTACCTTTAAGGCCATGGTCGATCGTTATGCAGTATTGATGGCTAATCATGGTCTACTGGCTGGTGGCAAAGATATTCTAAATGCCTTTAATATTGCCGAAGAGATTGAACACTGTGCGGAAGTTTATGTCAAGGCCCGATCAATCGGAACGCCGGTGATTCTCAGTGAAGAAGAAATGACAAAAATGATTAGCATCTTCAATAAATCTTACGGACAAAAAATGACAAAAGCTGACTTAGACAAATAAAAAAAAGCTGCGAGTAACTCTTACTCGCAGCTTTTTTTACTGTCCCTGGCGACTAGCGCCGGGAAATCAAAAGGAAGTCGGCGGTAAACTTGCAATCTGACAAACAACAATCGCTAACACAAATGAGTAGAAAGAGGGGAATGTTTGAGAAAAATCTAACCCGTGAGAAAGTTAATTTTCATTATCCGTTCACATAAAAAGCACATTGTAGATATATAATTGTTACAAATGGTGAAGAGGTGCGAAAAAATGAAAATAGTAATGAAAAGATCAAAGAAATCCATAAAGCGCAAACGGAGGCGGACGATGATTGGCCTGGTGCTGATGTCCCTCATGGCAATGGGCGTTGTTTGCGTGGGTGTCATGGCAAATTCATACTCGATCACCACCAGCACAGAAAGCATCTTTGAAGCGAAAAACAAGAGTAGTGATGCTAAAAAAGTAGGCGGCGATATAATAATTCGCGATAGCGATGAAACACTCGATGACGTTATGCTTGAGTCGATTCGCGACTATTTTAAAACTTATTTTAAGGCCCTGGCCAATCTGGAATCAGAAGATATCACCGCGATGTTTGTGGATTCGTTTAGCGAAAACGCCTGGATCAATCAAGCGTCTATGGATTATCTGATTCAATTAAGACAAAGCCAGAGTAATGATCTTAAGATGACGGATTATCAATGTGGGCTGACCGTCACCAGTATCAGTGAAGGATATGGTGAGATTGAAGTGGTTTTAGTAGAAGATCACCATATCAATTTCGCTTTTATTTCCAATGTTGATTCCTATAGTTCCGGGATTGCCCATACCTTTTATCTGAGCGAAACTAAAGATGGTTACGCGATCTCAGAGCATTACAAAGAAGAAGACAGTTTTTTGATGTTGGAAGAAGCCATCGCAGACAGCGATGAAAATCCTCAGGATGTGGCAGATCAACTTCTCGGTGAAGCCTTAGCTGTTATTGAAGAATTATCCCGGGAAAAAGACGACTTTAATATGGAAAACGGCGATAGTTGGACCAACTCCACCGATCACAGCTATGATGCTGAGGCAGCAGTGGATTATGCCATGACCTGGGTTGATCCCATTGAAGTCTTGCGTAACGAGGACTATGGCGTTTATGACAATTATGGTGGCAATTGCAATAACTACATCTCCCAAGCGCTTTTTGCCGGCGGCATCCCCATGGATAGTGACGGCTACAATAATACCCAATGGAAGTGGTATGGTGAAGAAGTGGATGATGAGGATGGCTCAGACTGGGGGCGAAGTCCGGCCTGGACGGGGGTAGCGGAGTTTTACACCTATGCCAGTGAAAATGAAGGGTATGGACTGGCAGCACTGGTGGATGAGAATGTTTTTTCCGGTTCGATGGGTGACGTCTTACAATATGGACATAACGGTGACTGGCTTCATTCGGTTATTATTAGCGATGTAATAAACGATGATGACGGCAACATGGCAGACTATCTCATTAATTCAAACACCACGGATCGCATAAACTATCCGGCCAGTGCCTATGGCTATTCGGAATTACGACTGATTAAAGTTTTGGGTTGGAATGACGGCGATTAGTTGAAACAGATTTTAGTATCTGTATTTTTCTTCCTAATTTATGAATTAAATACGATATGTAGATGCGAGTTGGATTAAAAACGCAAATGACTTGTAAATTATAAAACCATATGGTATCATATTTGTAAATAAATTGTAACATGGAGGAGCGGTATGGATAAAACTCAGAATATCTTTGAAAAAGTTCGCGAAAGATTAAAAAAATACCGATTCAATTGGTCAACCCAAGAAGTTGAACAGGATGAATTCATAGAGATTGAGCATGTCAATCATTGCCAAACATTAAACAGTGACACAAAAAGACGATTTAAACTGCGGGGTTCTGCAGTTGTTGTTTGTACTTTTTTAGTATTGGTTGGAGCCGGAGTAGTTGATGCTCAAACCCGTGCCTATGAGGTAATTTACAAAGGTACAAGTATCGGCTGTGTTGACAGTTTGGATGTCCTGCAATTGGCTGTTAGCGATACGAACGATAGCAAAAGCGGCAGAAGAAACCGAGAAGGCAGCGATTACGAAATACGGATGGCTCGCTCCACCGATTTTTTAACAACTGAAGAAGTTGCTCAGGTTATTAAATCAATACGAGCTCAGGAGAAGACGGTTCAAGTTGCCCGGGCTGAAAGCGTGGCACCAACCGTTGAGGTTGCCCCCCCGGAGACACATTCAGATGAAACAAAACAGCTAGAAACCGTTAGTACAGAGGTATTAGTTGAAGAAGAACCGGTAGTTGAACCCGTTATGAGTACGGCTAATACCCCGGAAATCCAAACGGCAGCGGAGTCGGATCGTTCGGAAACACCAGTTGTTGAAGAAGAACCCGCGGTAGAGCTACCAGAAGTGGAGACCCCTCAAATTGAAACCGTCGTTGAGGGTATTCAGACAGAACAAAATCCGGCGGCAGTACCAGTTGAGGAAAACAAGGTGGTAGAAATTCCGTCGGTTGAACCAAAAGTTCCAGAACTACCGGCAGAAGTGGTGGTTGACAATCCGGTGGTTGAACCCCAAGTTCCAGAAACACCAGTAGAACCGGTGACTGAAGTACCGCCAGTAGAAGCCCCGGCAGAAGGACCACCAGTGGAAAGCCCGGCTGAAGAACCGGAAACGCCTCAGGTACAGTTTATTCTTCCCGCTAGCGGTCGCGTTGGTGAAATCCTCAGAAATTATGATGGTGGTTATTACAGTAACCATTATCGGGCGGCCGCAATTGATATCCTAAACAGTGAAGGAACAGCTATTTATGCAGCAGCATCAGGAACGGTTACCTTATCGAGTTGGTATGGCGGCTATGGAAAATGTGTCATCATTGACCATGGCAATGGCTATTCAACGCTGTACGGACACTTTAGTTCGGTGGATGTATCAGAAGGTGAAACCGTAGCCCAAGGTCAGCGCATTGGCGGTATGGGATCAACAGGGTCTTCTACAGCCAATCATGTGCATTTTGAAGTGCGGGAAAATAATGAGGCCCAGCCGATCAGTCATTATTTCAATGTCAGTTCCGGCGACTACATATAAGTCTGGCGGTACTGCATTATAAATATTCTCTATGTATTATAGACACCTAAAAAGGTGTCTTTTTTTTAAAAGATCTTGCGGAACTTGTATAAATATGGTATCATTATGTAACGAAAAAGTAACAAATAACAACAAGAGGTAAATGTATGGATGAAACTATAAAGAGTGAAAGAGAAAAACGACGAATCCAACGAAAGAGAAAAAGACAGACGCGTAGTATTGTCACTTTTATGATTTTGTTTATTATGGCAACTGTGGGGGTCGTCAGTGCTCAGACCCAGGGTTATGAGGTTTTTTACCGTGGCGAAAGTCTTGGTTATGTGCAGACCTCTGGAGTCTTTCAATCGGCGGTTGATCGGATTGAAAAGAACGTGATGGAATGTTATAATTACGATAATATCCACTTGGGCGATGGATTTGAACTGATCCCGAGCAGGATTGAAAATCCGATGGATTTTGATACCTGCATCCAGGTACTAAACAGTAAGAATATTCCTCTTTATGTGAGTGGAGCAGATATTTTCATGGATGGGCAAAAAATAGGGACCGTAACATCATTAGATAAAGCACAGGCTGTCATTGCAGCGTATCAAAGTGTTAACAACAAAAACCAAAGCGAGCTTGAATGTGTGGAAGTGATGGTGCCCTTGTCCGAAACCAAGGATTTTGCGGCCATGTTATCGGCCTTAAAAGGACGTACAAAATAAAAAATCGATCACCGGCTTTTGGCCGGTGTTTTTTTAAAAGGAGGTATCAGATGGCGGAAATAACGCGGGAAAAAGCGATGGATATGGCGGTAAAATATTTGTCTTTTAAGTCACGAACCAGTAGTGAAATGGTTAAGTATCTGAAAAAAAAGGACACTGATGAGCAAATTATTACCGAGGTGATGCAAAAGCTTAGTGAATACCGCTATATTGATGACCAGGTTTATTTAAAAAATTATGTCGAGAATAATCGGCATTTAAATTACTATGGCTCCCGTCGGATGATTCAGGACTTAAAAAAAAGAGGGATCAGTGATACCTTACTGCTGACCCTGGCAGATCTTCTTCCAAGCGAAGAGGAATATCGATGCGGTGAAATGGTGGCAAAAAAACAGCTGCGCGCATTAACGGGACAAACTTCGGTACAGAAGAAAAAGAAACTATATGATAAACTGGGAAGAATGGGTTACCCCACGGAAATGGTGTTAGAAATTATTAGAACTCTGGTTTTAGAAGAAGAACCCCAGGAATTAACCGAAGATGAGCTGGCAATTAAAGATCAGCAACTAAACGAAAAGCTTGACCGGGACTATCAAAAATATGCCCGCGCCCACCGTAAAAAGGGGGCAGCAGGCAAAGAGCTTAAGTTTAAAATTAAGAAGAGCCTGATAGGCCGGGGTTATCCTTATGAGCTGATCGACCAGAAGATCGCATCAGAACAGGAAGCGATAGAAGAAGACTAGGAGGCGGATTAGGATAAGCCCAACCGCTTAATCAAATAGGGGATAGCCCGTTCAAAACAGACCCCATAGCGTTTTTCCTGCCCCAGTTCCACGGTTTTTAGAATACATTCTCTCGTATAATCCACCGCAATTTGGGTGGATTCTTTTAGATTAAAATCGTTTAGCAGGCCAGCAAGTAGGGTGCTTCCAAAGATATCGCCGGTGCCATGGAAATAATCCGTCACCCGTTCATTAAAAGCATAGTCAAAGGTCCCCGACGCGGTGTCATAGGTGGCGGCGCCCAACTGGTGCGGATCAAAAGAAATGCCGGTAACCACTACTTTTTTAGAACCCAGCTGGGACAGTCGGACCAGTAAGGCCTCCACATAATTTTGATCATAATCCTCTCCCACATAAGGTTCATCCAGCAGGAAGGCTGCTTCGGTGAGGTTGGGTACGATAATATCAGCCTTGGCACAGAGTTTGGTCATGCCTTTGGCCATTTCGGGGGTATAAATAGAATAAAGTTCACCATGGTCGGCCATTACCGGATCGACCAGAATCAAGTTTTTTTCAGACTGAAAGCGATCAAAGAGATTGGCAATCAGATCGATCTGATCAAATGAGCCTAAAAAGCCGCTATAGAGCGCGTCAAATTCCAGATTAAGGGATTGCCAGTGATCAGCGATGGGACGGATATCTTCAGTTAAATCACGGTAGGTGAAATTCTCAAACCCACCGGTATGGGTTGACAGCACGGCGGTGGGCAGAACGCTGGTGTCAATTCCGGCAGCAGAAATAATGGGTAGCGCCACGGTTAGCGAACATCGGCCGACGCAGGAAATATCATGAATAGCGGCAACCCGCTTTTGTTTAGTAATCATTTGAAACTCCTTATTTGAAATGAGCTTATTATATGTTAAAATTGAACCTATAAAAAGCGTCAGTTAATCAAAAAATGATGGGTTCAGGTAAGGAGATATGATGATTACAATACCATTTAAGAATAAGGGTGCCTTTCTTTATGTCGAAATATACGAATATCTCAAGCGGGAAATAACCGATGGTAATTTAAAATTTGGCGAGAAGCTGCCTTCAAAACGTAGCCTGGCCAGCCATTTGTCAGTGAGTGTGAATACGGTGGATGCAGCCTATGGGCAGCTGGTGGCTGAAGGTTACCTTGAGTCCAGTCCCAAAAGAGGATATTTTGTCTGCCAGATTGATACCTATTTACTGAAACAAAATAATCACGTGTCGGAAAAAAAGATAAAAAAACCAGAAACCAGGTCCGTCAAAATTGATTTTTCGCCCAATGCCATCGATCAACGTATTTTTCCTTATGAAGCCTTTCGTAAGATTTTTAAGGTTACCTTTAATGAATATGACAGTTACCTTTTAAATAAACCAGACCTTCAAGGTGAGTTGGAGCTTAGAAAAGCCCTGGTAGAGTTACTGTATCGCTCCCGGGGAGTACGCTGCAACGAAGATCAGATCATTATCGGTTCCGGAACCAGCCATCTGCTGCAAATCTTAGGTCTGCTCTGGGGAAAGAACAAATCGGTGGTGTTGGAGAATCCGGTTTATCTTAAAGCTTATCATATTTTTGAAAAAATGGGGAACCCGGTGATTTCCATCGATATTGATGAAAAGGGGATTCAAATCGAACCGATGAAGAAATTTTCGGATGTGGCCGTTTATGTGACCCCCTCCCACCAGTTTCCGTTGGGGATGAGTATGCCCATTGATCGACGCATCCGCTTACTTAATTTTGCCAATCAGGATCAGGGGAATTATATTATTGAAGATGATTATGACAGTGAATTTCGCTACAATGAAAAGCCGCTGCCCTCACTTCAGAGTATTGATAATAATGGTAAGGTGATTTACATTGGAACCTTTTCTAAATCGATTGCACCATCATTTCGAATTAGCTATATGGTATTGCCAGAAGCCTTGTTGAAGGCCTATCTTGAAATAGCGGATGCCATTAGCTCGCCAGTTTCCAGTTTGGAGCAAAAAATGATTGGTGCTTTTATTTCTGACGGTGTTTTTGAAAAGCATGTCAATAAAATGCGAAAAGTCTATAAGGGTAAAAGGATCGTTCTGATGAATGCATTAAAGCAATGGGGTGATCGGGTCAAAATAACCGGTGAAAACGCCGGGCATCATCTGCTTGTACAGCTTGACAATGGTCTCACCGAAGAAGCTATGTATACCCGGGCCTTGGCTCAGGGCGTGCGAGTCTATCCGGTTTCACCCTATTTTATCCATGGTGCGGAAAATTATAAAAGCATGGTTTTGCTGGGGTATGGTTCGTTAACCGACAAACAGATTTATAACGGGATTGGCATCTTAAAAGAAGCCTGGGATTTATAATCGGCTGACGATGCTGTTGATTAGATTTTAGATGAGGCAAAATATTTACTCTTTTTTTTAATATCCCAGCGTGGTAATATCAAATAAAAAGAGATAGGGGATTGAAAGTGGGAAATAAATGCAAACCCGTCAGAATGCACAGGATCATCCGACAAAATCGTTTTAGCGGCTTTACGTTGATGGAAATAATTGTTGTGATTGCTGTTTTAGGTGCCCTGGCAGCGATGGCGATTCCACAATTTACCGGCGTTCTCGAAAACTCTCAGAAAAAAACGGATGAGGCCAATATTCGGATTATTGAAAGTGCCGTTTTGCTTTATCAGGCGGAAATTGGGGATATTCCAGCAGGGGTAGATACCTTTAATGAACTGGTGACGGAGCTTAATCGTGTTGGCTATTTAAAAAATTCGGAAGTAAAGGCGGTCACGAAGGGTGTCGTTTTCACCTATGATAGCGCTTTAAAAGAAATCAGTTTGACTGCCAGCCCCGGTGTATAGCGCCACTTTAATGAAAACGAGTGCAAAAAAATGAAACGTGCAAATCGTCCATGTCTACGGAAAAAAGAGGGTTATACCTTGCTGGAATTACTGGTGTCACTCTCAATTTTGGCTCTACTCACGGTTACTCTGCTTGGCACAGGATTTAACAGTCGTGATGCGTTTAGCAATAGCGCCTACGATGCCGAGTGTGAAAAAATCCTGTATGCCTTGCTCCAGTATCAAAATGAAGCCATCATGGATGGCTATCGGCGCCAAGTTCGGTTTTTAGATGATGGGATGCGGGTCGTCTGGACAAAAAACGGGGTCAGTCAGACAGAGCAGATTGCAGTAAAAACGCTGCGGTTCACAGGCTCCTATACGGGTGCCACAGCCTTAAATTTGTATGGACATGGAACCGTGTCCCAGGGAGGAACAATAAATTTGACAAGTTTAAGCGGTGATGTCAAAAGAATTGTGGTGCAGGTTGGCAACGGGAGGATTTATTTAGATGAATCGTAGGTTCAAAATCGGACCAATTATAAAGGCGTCTAAAGGTTATACAATAATGGAAGCGATTATCGCCATTGCTGTTTGTGGGGCGGCCCTGGTGATGATTTTGGGTCTGTATGGGATGGCGATAAAAACAGAGATGGTATCAAAGGCGATTTTTTCACGATCGGTGGAAATAAATAGCATTGTCGACGAAATTAATATCAATTTAAAAGAGTCTTCGACAACAAGTCTGAATGATCGGGTTAATTCTATTTTAATGAGCAGGTACCCGAATTATGAGTTAAAAAATGTCGTGCCGGATCATCAACCTAATTTATATACGCTTGAAATCGCACATACGAGTAAAAACAGTCGGGATAAGGTATTCTACATTAAAGTGTTCTGGAGGCAAGATGAGACGCCAGTTATTTAGAAAAGAAATGGGTCCCTCTGGCTTCTCTCTGATTGAGCTGTTAACGTCTTTAATGGTGATGTCTTTGTTACTGGGGTTGCTACTATCGGGCTTGATTTATGCAAATACGATTAATAAAAAAGCCGAAACCAATCAAAAATTATTTTATACACAGCGATACATTGAGTTGTATTTTCAAAAACAGATTTTAAGATCAGAAAAAATAGTTTTTAAAAACAACCGCGTCTATCTTCAGGATCTGGAAAGCCCGGAAAGTTATTACAACTATTATCGTTACAGTAGCGGGTTTTTGAGACGCTATAAGGTTTATAAAAATGGCTTAACTTCGATCGGTTCTGGGGGTAATAGTCAATTTCTAGATGGTATTTCGTCTTTTACGATGACCCTTGGCGCGAATCAGGAAATTGTTATAAAATACAGTTTAGTGGTTGATGGATCAATTTACGATCGCGAAACGACGATTTCCCATGGAAGAATGGTGGAGTTTGTATGAATAAGCTAAGCGAAGATGGATTTGTGCTGCCCCTGGTTTTGGTCGTGATGGCATTATTAACAGCGGGTGCGGGTTATGCTTTAACCCGGGGAATGGCGGAACTGGAAGCCAATCGCTTGAATCAGGATTATCAGTTATGTATCATGACGGCAAAAAATGCCATGGCGATTCTTCAGGCCGAGCTGGAGGAGGATGTCAATTATTCGGGTACTGGCGGGAAGAGTGCGGATGAGAATGGCGGTTATTATGAAATCCAGGTTTTTAAAACAGCAGAAAAATTGCGGTATGTGGAAATAAGTAGTGAATATAAGGCGTATCATATGAATTTCAGTGGTGAAATTGAGCTGGTAACGGATGCGGTGCCGTCAGGTCAGATTGTGAGATTTAACTGGAAAATGGTGGGGGCGGTGTGAAAAAGAGAAAAAAGTTCTGGGCGATTGATCTGGGTGAAGCGTTAACAAAAATAGTCGTTGGTGAGATTGGTGCGTCTGGTTGGGTCCAGATTGAAGGGTTTCGCATTGAAAAAACACCAGAACAGATTAGAAATATCGGCAATTCAGAAGAACAGTCGATGGTTAGGGGGTTTTTGCGTCATCTTTTAAAAGGCGCACGCCGTCATGATGACGTGATGTTGGTCATAAACCATAAAGAGATGCTAGTGGCTTCATTTACCTTTCCGATGATGACAATCAACGAGGTGGAAGAAGCAATCTATTGGCAATTGCAACTGCTTACATCAGAAAATCTGGAATTTTGGCGAATCGATTTTCAAGCGCGGGAGCGGACCCGGTGGTTTGAACATCTTGGTATTGATGAGACAAACTTGGATGTGCTGGGGGTTGCGGTAAAAAAAGATCTTTTGAGTCGGTATACAAAACTATTTGGTAAAACCGGCTGTCGTTTAGCGTCGATTGTTCCACAGTTTTATACCTTTGACAGTCTGATTGATCCCAACGGGGATCAGCCAACACTTATTATTGATATGGGAAAAAGTGAGACCCGTTTCTTTTATTATTACCGCGCCGCATTGGTTGAAAACCATCGGTTGGAGTTGGAAACGGGATGGGATGGAAAAACCTATTTGCGGGAAATTATTAAGGTAACGGAGCAAATTTTTGAATTTCCATTAGGGTATGAAAAAACCGGTATGAACGATATAAATGAAAATATTTATCTGATGGGAGGAGAGAGTCTTCATCGCGGCGTACTGGAGACGCTGTCAAAATGGCTAGATAAAAAAATCCGGCCTGTCGATGAGCTTTTGGATGAGAAAGAGGAACTGATTCTTCCCGGGAAAATGACCAAAGCCCAACGCTGCTTAATGACGCCCTGCGTGTGTGGATTAATCAAACAGGCGCAGTTGCGTGGTGGTTTGTTATGAAGTTAGAGATGAACTTATTACCAGTTGTTTCAGAAAGGAAAAAACAAAAGAAGCATACGCTAACAAAAGTGCAGATGATTTTTATCGGATTATTTATAGCAGTATTTATTATTTACGGAGCGTTGACTTGTTTGGATCTCCATTATCAGAAAGAGATTAAAAAGGTAGAGACACTGATTGAAAATAAATCTGATTATCAGGTGATTTATGCCAATCTTTCCCAGCAAAAAGAGCTGTTAAAACATCGCAGTCTCGTTTTGGAAGCCATCAACAAGGGAAAAGGACTACCGCTGCAAACGGTGGAGGAAATTCACAGGGTCCTACCGGCTGGGATAAAACTCTCCAATTATGAATTTCGGGATGGCCAACTGTCTGTCTCAGGTGAAGCAAAAAAGAAAGAAGAAATCCTGGAATTCAAAGAAAAACTTACGGGTCTGGAAATCTTTTTAGAAATTAACATGGTTAATACCAACACGAAAGAGGCGGTATCCACAATTAAGCCGGACGGGGAAGCCGGGTGGGAATTTACATTAAGTCTTCTAGTGGCGGAGGTTTAAGTGATGAATCAAAAGATGGAAAAACAATTAAGCGATAGAACCCCGAAAGCCCCAGAAGCACACCAAAAAAATAGTAAAACAAAGCTTCAGGAAGGGATTGTCGTAATGGCCCTATTGGTCATCTTCGTTACTTTACTGGTGATTCCTAAATACCAGGCCTACGGCGCAAGCAAGGCTGAACTTGAAAAAAGAGTACGCTATTATCAGGAATTGCCGGACCAAATGACGGAGGAAACCTATCTAAAAAAACTGGGTGAAATGAGTGAAGCGTTAAAGATAACCAACGATAGCCTGCCGGAAAGTTTAGATACGGTCAGTCTTTACGAAGCGGTTGCAAAAACAGCAGACACTGCTGAGGTAGGCCTCACTTCGCTGGAGTTTGGACTGATCAAGCTTCAGATCGATGATCCTCTAGGCGCAAGAATTGCGCCGGAATTTACTGAAAATGAAGAAAAAACGATTCAAGGACCGGATGGAAAGTTTTTAGCGACTTGTGAATTTACGGTGGTTTGTACCGGTAATGATGAAACATTTATGGCATTTCTGGATCGATTAAATCAATCAATTCCAGTTATTCGTGTCATCAGCTATGAAATCAAGAAAGGCTCTGGGTCTGAAAAACAGATGCACCTGAGGCTCGAAAGCTATGGCGTGGTGCAAAATAACCAGGATAATCAGAGGACAGAAAAAACGTATCAGCCACAAGAAATGCTAGCGCCCTAAATACCGTGCGATTCGATAACAGAACCACAATTACCGTGCCGATCAATTGTTAATCTCTTTTTTGCCTTGATGCAAATAATAGGATGTAACAATTGTCGGTACGGTTTTATCAGTTGTTAAAACAAGTAGCTTGTATCAATTGGGGTGTTTAACAATCGTCTCAAGGCTTGCAGTAATGGTTAAGAAAATGCGGTGGAGAGCTTTGATTTCCTGGGGTGAGATGCCATTCAAAGCCGTATTAAGGGGCGCAAATAGTTTGGCATGGACAGTTTCCAGTTGATCAAAAATTGCTTGACCATCGGGGGTCAGGGTGAAGACCACTTCACGCACGTTGACCGCTGATTTTTCTTTTCTTATGAGTTCTTTTTCCAGTAGTTTGGAGCTGCACTTTGAAATAGCGCTTTTTGAAATTCCCAATTTATTAGCCAATTGGGTCAGATTGATGCCTGAAAATCGGCCGATCATTTCAAGGGCTTTCAGTTCAGAAGGATAGAGAGAATAGGAACCATCATTGACTGTAAAGGTTTGCGGTAAAACAAGAATATCCTGATAAAGAGCAGCAGAATCAATCATCAGTTTCTTGAGCGCATCAAGATCTACGGAAGAATCGGATTGTTCAGGTTTTTGAACCGTTGATTTTTCTTTTTTTTGAACCGAACCTTCTTTTTTTTCTTCCGCGGCACTTTTCTTTTTCGTCTCTTTTTTCGAATCTTTTGTTTCTTTGACGTCCAACTTCTTAGCTTTTTTCTCTTTTTTCAAAATGACACTCCTTTCAATACGAAATCTACCATTTAACAGGGTGAAGAATCCGATTCACCACGGTTACATATAATAATACCGAATTAACCAACGCATTGCAATAGAAACATGGCTTAGACGACCGATTTATTCAACTTTTTTAGATTGCATTTTAGATGTTTTTTAGTTAAAATACTAGTGTGGGTAGGACTGTTTATCCGATGGTTCTAAACCAGATTAGAAATAGGAGGAAGAGAATGAAAAAAAGATTGGGAGTATTGATGCTTACACTGGTTTTATTGGTTGTAAGTGTAGCCGGATGCAGTTCAGGAGCGACATCAGGTAAAGCTGAGGTTACAAAGGTTGGTTTTATCTATGTTGGACCAGCAGATGATGGCGGTTGGTCACAAGCTCATGACAATGGCCGGGCAAAAATGGTAGAAAACTTAGACGGTAAGGTTGAAACCATCGTTAAAGAAAATGTACCAGAAGAAAAAAGCGCTGTTATTTCAACCATTAGAGATATGGTTGATCAGGGATGTACCATTATTTTTGGAACCAGCTATGGTTTTATGGATGGAATGGTTGAAGCAGCCGAAGAATTCCCTGATGTTAAATTTGAACACTGTTCAGGTTATATGACGTCTGATAATATGGGGACTTACTTTGGAAAAATTGAAGAACCACGTTACCTTTCCGGAATTGTCGCCGGCTTAACAACTAAGACGAATAAAATTGCTTATGTAGCAGCGATGCCAATTCCCGAAGTAATTCGTGGTATCAATGCCTTTGCATTGGGTGTAAAATCGGTAAATCCGGCAGCCACTGTTAATGTTTCCTGGACCAACACCTGGTATGATCCAACTGTTGAAAAAGCAGCCGCCGAAGCGCTGATCCAACAAGGTTGTGATGTAACCGCTCAGCATCAGGATTCAACAGCAACTATGGAAGCGGCTAAAGAAGCGGGTAAATTATCGATTGGTTATGATTTAAGTGCGGCACAAAGTATGCCAGAAGTCTATATGACGGCTCCACTTTGGGATTTTAGCGGTTATTATACCGATTCGGTTTCATCAGTCATTGACGGAACCTGGAAATCGCAGCAATACTGGGGTGGTATGACTGATGGGATCGTCCTACTGGATGAACTGACAACCTTGGCGCCAGGAACGGCTCAAGGTCAGATTGACACCGCTGAAGCCGCCATTAAATCAGGTGAGCTGGTAATTTTTGCGGGCGAATTAAAAGATCAGAGCGGCACTGTAAAAGTACCGGTTGGAACTACTCTGACAGATGAAGCGCAGTTAAGCATGGACTGGTTTGTTGATAATGTTGTTGGTAGTTTAAAATAATACAAATGGGTTAACGGACAGAGTCTTCTGACTCTGTCCGCTATTTTTAGTAAAGGTGAAAGCATGAATAATGATTATGTGGTTAAAATGGAAAACATCACAAAGGTTTTTGGTAAGGTCAAAGCCCTGGATCATGTGGAATTTTCATTAAAAAAGGGAGAAGTGCATGCCATCTTAGGAGAGAACGGAGCGGGCAAAAGTTCACTGATGAATGTTCTAAATGGCATTTATATGCCGGATGAAGGGCAGATCGAAGTGAAGGGCCAACGTGTTAGTATCAGTTCCCCCAAGATTGCCCTGGACTTGGGAATTGGGATGTTGCCTCAGCACTACAAGTTGGTCGATGCTTTTTCAGCAATGGAAAATGTGGCCGCCGGCAGTCGTAAAACAACCCCTTTTTTAAATAAGAAAAAGATTTTAGATGAGATGGGGAAATTGATTGCCCAATTGGGAATGGACATTAATCCCAATAAAAAGGTCTATGAAATGTCGGTTGCCGAAAAGCAGAGTCTGGAAATCTTCAAAGTCCTGTATCGGGGGGCTGATATTCTAATATTGGATGAACCCACGGCAGTACTAACTCCCCAGGAAATTAAGAATCTCTTTGAAATTGTTAAGAAGATGGTGGCAACAGGCTGTTCAGTGATTATTATTACTCATAAACTAGAAGAGGTTATGGAAATCAGCGATCGGATTACCATTATGCGTAAGGGCACGACCATTCAAACAGTTAATAAAGCAGAAACCACGCCGCAGGAACTGGCCGGGATGATGGTTGGCGATATGATGGAGCTTAATGTTCCCTATGTTGCGGTAAAACGGGGAGAAAAGGCGCTAGAAGTGAAAGATATCACCGCCATCGATCGAAATAAGGTCAATATTCTTGATCACGTCAGTTTTGACCTCTATGCTGGGGAAATTCTCGGCGTCGCCGGCATTGCCGGTAGCGGCCAGAAAGAACTATGTGAGAGTATCGCTGGTCTTTATCATATCAAATCCGGTGAGATTATTTTTGAAGGCGAAAACATCGTCGGCAAGAATCCCGAAAAAATCAGTCAGATGGGAATTAGTCTGAGCTTCGTTCCTGAGGACCGTTTAGGAATGGGTCTGGTTTCTTCGATGGATATTATTGATAATGTTTTATTAAAAGATTACCGCAACAAAAAAGGGCTGGGAATTTCTCGGGTTGTTTCCCGGGACAAGGCCGAAGCCCTGGTTGAACGCCTTAACGTGTCCACCCCCGCGATTGAAAATCATGCCGTCAGTTTGCTCTCTGGCGGGAATATTCAAAAGGTCTTGTTGGGTCGGGAAATTGAACTGGAACCGAAACTGATGGTGACGGCTTACGCCACCAGAGGTCTGGATGTAGGTTCTTCTCAAATTATTTATGAGCTGCTCAATGAGCAAAAAGTTAAAATGAAACCGATCATTTATGTGGGCGAGGATTTGGACGTTCTGATGAGTCTTTGTGATCGCATTTTAGTTATTTGTGAAGGTCGGGTAACAGGGATTGTGGATCCGCGAAAAACCACCAAAGAAGCCATTGGATTAATGATGTCCGGGGTTATTAGTGAAGGAGAACAAGCATGCTCCATATCGTAAAGAAAGATCTTCCCAAAACCCGGGAAAAAATAGTTGTTCGGCTGTCGGCTGTATTAGCAGCGTTGGCCTTGGCCTCAATCCTTGTTCTGGTTGCCGGAGCCAATCCCTTTGAGTTATATCTTGGGATTATTCAGGGCTGTTTTGGCTCGGTGTATCGTTTTGCTGCCACGATCGAGAAAATGGTACCGCTGCTGGTGCTCTCTTTGGGGGTAATGGTTGCCTTTAAAATGCGCTTTTGGAATATCGGTGCTGAAGGTCAGTTTCTGATGGGGGCAGTCGGAACCACATTGGTAGTCCGGCTACTGCCGGATCTGCCGCTACCAATTATGCTGATGTTGATGAGTGTCGTTTCTTTTTTATTTGGCGCCGTTTGGCTGATGGTTCCAGCTTTTTTAAAAGCCCGTTTTGGAACCAATGAAACGCTGTTTACGCTGATGTTAAACTATATCGCGTTAACACTGGTAACTGCATTGCAATACGATTTCTGGAAGGATCCGGCAGCCAGTGGGATGCCTAAAATAGCTAATCTTCCTCCCAATGCTTTACTACCCGGTGTCAGTGGTTTTAATTTAAGTATCTTGATGGCAGTTATTATTGTTCTGGCGATGTATTATTTTATGAACCGATCAAAAATCGGATTTGAAATTGCTGTTTTGGGCGAAAGTGAAAATACCGCCCGATACATCGGTATTAATGTCACTAAAACCATTATGATCGCCGCTCTTGTTAGCGGCGGTTTATGCGGTGTGGTCGGGATGATGCAAACCACGGGTGTCAGCGGGGCGTTATCAACTCAAATCACTGGCGGTTTGGGTTTCACAGCCATTATCGTAGCCTGGCTTTCAGGACTCAAGGTGCCCTTTGTAGTCGTTAATTCCTTTGCCTTTGCGGTATTGTTGCAGGGTGCCTCGTATATTCAAACCGCCTTCCAGATTCCCGGTTCGGTGGCAGAAATGATTCAGGCGATCATTCTGTTTTTTATTTTGGGCAGCGAGTTTATCTTGCAGTACCGCTTTGTTTCCGATAAAAATAAACGTGAGGTGGCATAATGGAATTTGTTTTTTTCTTAACGGCTGCGGTTAAGGCCGGAACCTGTTTGCTTTATGCGACTCTGGGAGAAATTATTTCAGAAAAAGTCGGCCACCTTAATCTTGGGGTGGAAGGGATGATGCAAATGGGGGCGGTGGTTGGTTTTATTGCCGGGTTTACCTTTGGCAATCCCTACATCGCGGTGCTCTGCGCAGCCATTGCCGGGGCCTGCGGGGCTCTGATTTATGGCTTTCTGACGATTAGCTTAAAGGCTAATCAGGTAGTTACCGGGCTGACGCTTAGTATTTTTGGGGTTGGCTTTGCCGCCTTCTTTGGCAAGAACTTTGTCGGGAAAAAAGTGCCGGAAGCGATTACCACATTTTTTGCGCCGATCAAGCTGCCGATTTTTGGGGATATTCCATACGTTGGTCAGATCTTTTTTAACCAAAGTGTTTATGTTTATTTTTCTTATCTACTGGTGATTGCCATTTATGTTTACCTTTATAAAACCAAGTGGGGCTTAAATACCCGGATGGTTGGTGAAAATCCGGTCGCGGCTGACGCCAGCGGAATTCCCGTGGATAAGTATAAATATTTTAATATTGCCCTTTGTGGAGCACTGTGTGGCCTGGGTGGAGCCTTTTTATCCCTGGTTTACATCAGTATTTATCCGGTTAATGTCGTCAGCGGACGAGGGTGGATTGCGGTAGCACTGGTTATCTTTGCGATGTGGAATCCCGGCAAAGCTTTATTGGGGGCCTATTTCTTTGGCGCTTTGGATATTGCCAGTTTTTGGCTCCAGCAATATACCCTGCCAGTTTCAATTTACTTCTTCACGGCCCTGCCTTATTTGGCAACAGTATTTGTTTTGATCTTTACCTCGATGCGAAAGAGCAGCAACAAAAAAGAACCAGCCTGGCTGGGTAAAAACTATTTCAAGGAAGACCGATAAAAAGAAAAGACCGTCTTATATAAGACCGTTGAATAAATTGCCGTACCGATCAATTTTAATCTATTGTTCGCCGCGGGATCGAACAGGCTATGCCGTGTTCGCCCCGATGCGTACAATCAGATTAATAATTGTCGGTACTGCGTTGGTACGATGTTTATAGTTTAACCGTCTTATATAAGACGGTTCTTTTGTAAACAAATCTGTCTTTACAATGGAGACAGGTGTTAACACAACTAAACCATTTAAAAATCCCAGGACAATGCTTTATGGTTTTAAATTGAAAAAACTATGATATAATAGAGGTTAAGATTTTAAAGGAGCCGAGAAAATGAAGGAATTAATTTGCAAAACAGAGAATATGCACCAGTACCCCATTATCATCGAAAAAGGCATTAAAGGGCGGCTGGCCCAAATGAAGGCGCTCTTTTCCCAGTATCACAAGGTGGTGATTATCACCGATAAAAATGTAGCAAAAGAGTATTTAAGCGATGTGGAACGTCAGGTTCGTCAGGCTGGTCCCAAGGTTTACAGCATTGTCATTCCTCCAGGCGAGGCAAGCAAGTGCCTGTCGCAAACCGCCGAAATATATGACGAACTGGTTAAATGTAATATCACCCGCAGTGATGCTATTTTAACCCTGGGCGGTGGCGTCGTTGGGGATTTGGGCGGTTTTTGCGCGGCAACCTATCTCCGCGGCATTGATTTGATCCAGGTACCGACATCATTGTTGGCACAGGTTGACAGCAGTGTCGGCGGAAAAGTCGGGATTGATCTAGATTATGGCAAAAATCTGGTCGGTGCTTTTCATCAGCCTAAAGCCGTTATCATTGACCCCTTATTTTTAGAAACCCTTGAAGATCATTATATGATTGATGGTATGGCCGAGGTCATCAAGTACGGTTGTATCAGTAGTGCCCCGCTTTTTGTCAAACTGATGGGGTATGCCTATTATGAGGATTTGGTTGAAGATATGGAAGAGATCATTGCCAAATGCTGTCAGATTAAACGGGATGTGGTTCAGACTGATGAGCATGAACAGGGACTGCGGCGGATTCTAAATTTTGGCCATACCATCGGCCATGTAGTGGAATCTTATTTTAAATTTAAAAAATATTCCCACGGTGAAGCGGTTGCCATTGGGATGGCACAGATCACGAAGAAAACGGTAGCAGAAGGGATCAGTCAGAAGGACACCTACACGAATATTATCGAAATCCTGGAGAATTACGGGTTGCCCACTGAGCTTCCCAAAATGCCTCTGGACAAGGTTCAGGAAATCTTGTTTACGGACAAAAAGTTTGAGAATGACTCGCTTTACATTTGTGCCCTGGAAAAAATCGGCAAGGCTCAAATTGTCAAAATTCAAAAACCCCAGGCCATCGAACTGTTTCGATAATAACTGAAATAAATAGAGCGATAACCCCGTAGCGATACGGGTTAACCGGTTGTAAAAATAATCGCTACTGAGTTATTGATTGTCTATTTGCCAAGTGAAAAAAGTAAAAATAGAAAATTGTGAGGAAGAAAATGAGAAAGATTGAGATTACACCAAGACAATTAACGGGCAGTTTGGAAATACCGCCTTCGAAAAGTGTCAGCCACCGGGCGATTATTATGGCGGGGCTGGCTAAGGGAGAAAGCGTGATTTCTAATGTGCTGATGTCTCAGGATATGATTGTTACCTGTGAGGCGATGGAAGCATTAGGGACAAGCATTTCTTATCATGAAGAACAAAACGGGCGGTTTACACTAACAATTAAGGGCTGCGATCCGCTGGTACTTGGGAAGGAGACCATCGAGTGCAATGAGTCAGGATCAACGCTGCGATTTATTATCCCGATTTTGCTGCTCCAGCCTAAACGGGTGGTGATTACCGGAAAGGGTCGTCTGGTTACCCGGCCGATGAAGCCCTATTATGATCTATTTGAAGAAAAATCAATTCATTATGAGCATTTAAATAAACAACAGGATCTACCTCTGGCAGTAGAAGGAACTCTGACTCCCGGCAGCTATCAAATTGATGGCGGGGTAAGTTCACAGTTTATTACCGGCTTACTTTTTGCCCTGCCCTTGCTTTCTGGCGATTCGGTTATTGAAGTTACATCAAAACTGGAGTCAAAACCCTATCTTGATATTACCCTGGACATGCTGAAGCACTTTGGGATTGAGATTGTCAATGACAATGACCGGCGGTTTTTGATTAAGGGAAATCAGGCCTATCGACCTTGTAATTACCGGGTCGAAGGTGATTTTTCTCAGGGCGCGTTCTGGCTGGCAGCGGGTGCCATTGGTGAAAAGATGGACTGCAAGGATCTTGATCTTTCTTCTTTTCAGGGGGACAAGGTAATGGTTGATCTGATAAAACAAATGGGTGGTGAAATCAGTGCTAAAGCTGATGGCCTGGTGGTAAAAAAATCAACCACTCATGGAATTGTTATCGATGTCTCTCAGTGTCCGGATCTGGTTCCGATTCTGGCGGTGTTAGGCAGCTTGAGTGTGGGCACCACCACCATAATAAATGGTGAGCGACTGCGCTTTAAGGAGTCGGATCGGTTGATGGCGATTGCTTTAGAGCTTAATAACCTGGGCGGAAATATTGAAGAAACCGCCGATGGACTGATAATTCACGGGGTCGAAGGCTTCACTGGGGGCAAGGTTAAGAGTCATAATGACCATCGAATTGCGATGGCTTTAGCGATCGCTAGCATTCGGGCCTCAGGAAAGATCGTTCTGGACGGTGCCGAAGCAGTCAATAAATCCTACCCACATTTCTGGGAAGACTTTAAAGCGGTAGGAGGTGAGTGGATTGGGCTCGACGTGGGGAAATAAATTTAAGCTTTCGATTTTTGGTGAATCCCATGGTAATGGGATTGGTGCAGTCATTGATGGACTCCCCGCCGGAATTAAAATTGATCTGGAGCGGGTTCAGAGTGAGCTGAACCGCCGGGCCGCCCGGGGAAACCCGCTGGCGACACCCCGAAAAGAGGGGGATCAAATTGAAGTGCTGAGTGGCATTTTTAATGGCAAAACGACCGGCGCACCATTAGCGGGATTGATCCGCAACGAAAATACCCGTTCCGGAGATTATGCAAAAACCAAAGATCTGATGCGTCCAGGTCATGCCGATTATACCGCCGACGCCCGTTATGGTGGCTTCCAGGATTATCGCGGCGGCGGTCACTTTTCCGGCCGGCTGACGGCACCTCTGGTTTTTGCCGGGGCCATTGCCAAAGAGATGTTAAGCGTAATTTGTCCAGAGCTGGGAATCGGAAGCCGGATTGTATCAATTGGTGAGGTAAAAGATACCCCGATTGAGGATTGGAAGGTCTATCAAACCCTAATCAGGGGTTTTAAAAATCCCGCTTTCCCCCTTTATCATGCCAATCTGGAAGAAGCGATGAAACAGGCAATCATTGCAGCAATGGAAGATGAGGATTCGGTGGGTGGTTTGGTGGAAGGCTTTATCACTGGCCTGGAGCCGGGGATTGGCAATCCTTTTTTTGAATCCATTGAAAGTCGTCTATCGGCCTTACTCTTTTCTATTCCCGCCGTAAAAGGCGTAACCTTTGGGGCTGGTTTTGAAATGGTCAGCCTGCGAGGTTCCCAAACTAATGATGGCCTGCGCATCAATAACGGACAAATTGAGACCTTAACCAACCACAACGGGGGTATCAACGGTGGTATTTCCAATGGAATGCCAATTGTTTTTCAGGTCGCCTTTAAACCGACGCCTTCGATTGGCAAAGAACAGCAGACCATTAATCTGGCCAATCGAAACAACGCGACCTTAAAAATTCAGGGGCGTCACGATCCCTGCATTGTGATCAGGGCTTTTCCCGTGGTAGAAGCCGCCACCGCCATCTGTTTGGCAGATTTTTTACTTTAGGAGATAAGATTGAAAACATTAGATGAAATTAGAAATAAAATCGATCAGATCGATGCGCAGATGCGGGTCCTTTTTGAGCAGAGAATGGATTGCATCCAGGCTGTGGCTGAATATAAATACAATAATAATGGTAATATATTCGACCAGAGTCGGGAAGAAAAAATGCTGCAAAAAAATCTGGAGCAGCTGAAAAATAAGAACTACGATAAAGAATATGAACGTTTTTTAGAGGAAATTCTGATCTCCAGTAAGGATTATCAGAAGGATTATATACAAAAAAAAGAAACGCTGAAAAGAGGCGAGTAATCATGGATACCGGAATGCTTATTATTGTTCTGGTTATTGTCATTCCCGGATATGTTATCGTTAAACGTCTGGCTAACACCTTCTATTCAGATAATCCCAAGCTGGAAGAAGAAACAGAAAGGCGCTATGGATTTCAACGTCTGGAAAATGAAATAATCGAAAAGGCGAAAGAAAAAGAAATAAGTGAAACTCAGGTTAAACATAGCGACCATCAGCGAAAAAAAAGAAAACGTGTCCAAATCCCAAAAAAAGTGGATGCGGCAGTCGTAATAAAATATCGCCAAAGGGTTAAGAATGAAAAGTTAACTAAAGAAAACATTAAGCAGAAGTGAGTAAAACGCTTATTTTTAGCCCTATTTGAGTGTGATTGGGTGGTCGCTAAAAATAATTTGATAATCCTCAAAAAATAGCTTTAATAATGGCATACAATTTTATATAATAGTTACAATTATTTTTTTGGAGATGAGAATTGTTGATGCATAAAAATGCGTTCAGAAAGTAGAAGGAAAGATGAAAAAGTTTAATAAAGTATTAATCGCTAATCGAGGAGAAATTGCCATCCGGATCATTCGGGCCTGTCAGGAGCTTGGCATTCATACCGTGGCCATTTACGCGCAGGAAGATAAACTGTCTCTTTTTAGAACCAAGGCCGACGAGGCTTATCTGATTACTGGCACGAATGGTCCGGTGGAAGCTTATCTGGATATGGATAAAATCATCACCCTGGCCAAGAAAAAAGAGGTTGATGCGATTCATCCTGGTTACGGTTTTCTGGCTGAAAACCCGCTTTTTGCTAAACGCTGTGAAGAGGAAGGGATCGTCTTTATCGGACCAACGCACGAAATGATGGAAAAAATGGGTGACAAGATTCAATCGAAAATCGTCGCCAAAAGTGTGAAGGTCCCCACGATTCCCGGTGTTGAAAAACCAATCACCTCCGATTCGGAAGCCCTGGAGTTCGCACAGAAAGCCGGCTATCCGATCATTTTAAAAGCAGCTGCAGGCGGCGGTGGTCGGGGGATGCGAATCGTCCGGGACGAAAAAGATCTCTTAAAAGAGTTCCATTCAGCAACCAGTGAAGCAACCAAAGCCTTTGGTGATGGGACTATTTTTGTCGAAAAATATTTAGAAGAACCGAAACATATTGAAGTGCAGATTCTGGGTGACAACCATGGGAATGTGGTGCATCTTTTTGAACGGGATTGCTCGATTCAAAGACGACACCAGAAAATCGTTGAATTTACCCCCTCCTTAAGTATCAATGAAGAACAACGTCAGGCGATCTGTAAGGACGCCATTAAACTGGCTAAAGAAGTAAACTACCGTAATGCCGGGACCATTGAGTTTCTGGTCGATAAAAAAGGCGACCATTATTTTATCGAAATGAATCCTCGGATTCAGGTCGAACATACCGTTACTGAATTGGTCACCGGAATTGATCTGGTGCAGTCTCAAATTTTAATTGCCCAGGGCTTACCGCTCGACTCCGAAGAAATTGGTATTTCCAGTCAAGCGTCAATAGAGACGAGGGGAACAGCCATCCAATGTCGGATCACGACTGAAGATCCGAACAATCATTTTATGCCGGATACGGGCCGATTGGATGTTTATCGAACCGGTAGTGGTTTTGGGATTCGCCTCGACGGTGGCAATGGCTTTACTGGCGCAGTAATCACGCCCTATTATGACAGTTTGCTGGTCAAGAGTACCTCTTTTTCCAGAAACTTTGAAGATGCCCGTCGTAAAGCGCTGCGCGCGCTGAAAGAAATGACAATTGAAGGGGTTCAAACCAATAAGGATTTTCTCATCAACGTGCTTCAGCACCCCACCTTTATTGAAGGAAACTGTGACACCAAGTTCATTGATGATCACCCAGAACTGTTTGAGATTGAAGATCAGAAAAGTGAAGCGTCCAGTTTGCTCAAATACTTCGGGAATATTATTGTCAATGAAACCTTTGGAAATAAACCGGATTATGATGAGCCCTATATCCCGGCTATTCCGGTCGATACCGAATTTCGGGGTAGTAAACAGATCCTTGATGAGCAGGGGCCAGATGGTCTGGTAAAGTGGATCAAAGACCAGGAGAAACTGCTGCTGGTTGATACCACCTTCCGGGATGCCCATCAGTCTATCGCTGCCACCCGAGTACGAAGCCGGGATATGATCAAAATCGCCCGGGAAACCGCAGCCCTGGCACCGGATCTCTTTGCCCTGGAAATGTGGGGCGGCGCAACCTTTGATGTGGCCTACCGTTTCTTAAAAGAATCGCCCTGGCGACGGCTTGATGAACTGCGCAAGCGAGTTCCCAATATTTTGTTTCAGATGCTTTTGCGGGGTGCCAATGCTGTCGGTTACAAAAATTACCCAGATAACGTGATCCGCGCCTTTGTTCAGGAAGCGGCCAAAAGTGGGATTGACATTTTCCGTATTTTTGATTCACTCAACTGGATGGATGGGATGAAGATTTCCATTGAGGAGGTTTTAAAAACGGATAAGATTGCTGAAGTCAGCATCTGCTACACAGGGGATATTTTAGACACTTCGAGAACCAAATATAATCTCGATTACTATCTGAGAATGGCCCGGGAGATCGAAAAAACCGGAGCCCATATTCTGGCGATTAAAGATATGTCTGGTTTACTAAAACCGGGAGCCGCCTATAAGCTGGTAGAAGCCTTAAAACAGGAGGTTAGCCTACCCATCCATCTTCACACCCATGATACAACGGGTAATGGGGTGGCCACAGTGCTCTTTGGACAGATGGCCGGGGTCGATATTGCCGATGCAGCGCTAAACGGGCTCAGTGGTTTAACTTCTCAGCCGGCCCTGAACTCGATTGTGGCAGCCCTAAAAAATACCCCAAGAGATACGGGACTAAATGAAGATGAGCTCCAGATTTTATCGGATTATTGGGGCAGCACCCGTCAGGTTTATAGTAAGTTTGAATCTGAAATGAAATCCGGCTCCACTGAAATTTATAAGTTGGAAATACCGGGAGGTCAATACTCAAACCTTCGGGCCCAGGTGGAAAGTTTTGGTTTGGGCCATAAATTTCGGGAGGTTAAAGAGAAATACATGGAAGCGAACCTGATGCTGGGTGATATTGTCAAGGTGACACCCTCATCAAAAACGGTTGGTGATTTAGCCATCTTTATGGTTCAGAACAACTTAACCGCTGATAATATTAAAACAAAGGGAAAAGAACTATCTTATCCCGATTCGGTCGTTGATTTTTACAAGGGCATGATCGGACAGCCAGAAGGTGGATTTGATCCTGAGCTTCAAAAAATTGTCTTAAAGGGCATAGAACCGATCACAGTTCGTCCCGGGATTCTGCTTCCTGACGAAAATTTTGGTAAAATAAAAAAAGACTTCCATGAAGAGTTTGGTGTTGAACTGGACGATCGGGAAGTGTTAAGTGTTGCTCTATATCCCAAGGTAATGAAAGAATATATGGAATTCATTCAGGAATACGGTGATTACATGCGAATGGAAAGCCACGCCTTCTTCTACGGTTTAAAGGTCGGAGAAATCGTCGATGTGGAGGTATCCAAAGGAAAACGCTTTGTCATCAAATTAGTCAACATCGGCGTACCTAATGATGAGGGCATGTGCCCAGTACGATTTGAAGTGGATGGGTTCCGTCGTGAAATCTATGTTGAAGATAAGCGCAGCCTCTCGGCCAAGCAAAAGGTCACCATGCTAAAGGCTGATCCTAAAAACACTAAACAGATCGGCTCAGGTATTCCTGGAACTGTTCTAAAAGTATTGGTTAACGAAGGAGAAGACGTCAAAAAGAATCAGGCTCTGGTTATTGTTGAAGCCATGAAAATGGAAACCGAAATGGTCGCCAGCGAAGACGGCAAGGTCAAACGGATCTATGTATCGGATGGACAAAGCGTCGAGTCCGGCGAACTGATCGTCGAAATGGAATAAGAGACTCTATTATAATAGGAAGTTAATTAAAAAAGAAGTGATCACCATTATTTGGATGATCACTTCTTTTTTTAAATTTGCTATATCACGGTGAGTGAAACCGGGAGACTGACGGCGGTTACCGGCAGACAACCGGCTTTGGTATTAGTGATTTCGACATAGTAGTAGGTGGTTCCGGCCGGACTGGCGGTATCGGCCGCAAAGGTCTTATCAGTAGCACCATCAACTGCTTTGCCATCGGCATTGACGGCCACGGAGCTTTCAAACCACTGGTAGGTGAGGACACCGCCATCATTGACAGTGGCAGCTACTCTAAAAGAAGCTGTTGCTATCTCAGACTTAGGTGCGCCGAGGGCAGCCTGAGCAGTGCGGGTAGCCTGAGCCAAACTGGTTGCCACTGCGATGTCACTCAGTTGTGAAATACTGGTTGGTTGTTCCGTGATCGTTGGTATTTCAGCTAATGTTGTTACGATAACCGGTTCTGTTTCACCGGTTTCAGGATCGGCGGGATCAGGTGTTACTGGTAGGACAGCGGGATCGATACTGGTCACGACAGTACCCGCTAAGACGGTGACCGGATCAGCATTTTCAGAAGAGATCACACAGTTATAATAGACAGTACCCGGGGTTGCGGATGCCGGGGGATCATAAATTGGACCTGTAACCTCTGGTAGTGGGGTTTCGACATCACCGATGCGATAAGACCACTGGTAGGTTAAGGTCTTATCATCAGTAACATCAGCTTCCACAAAAACAGGAGCAGGATCTTCATTTAAATAAACACGTTGGGAGGATAGTTCCGAGCTGGCGGTAATTACCGGTTGGGCCAGGACCGTGAGGGTGATTAAGGCCTGGGTGTTATTCAGGTTGACATAGCCAGTAGGCATTACCAAAGTGCCGGTATAGATTGTTTCACCAATTTTTTTCGTGTCCACGGTATTGGGGGACCAGGTTACTGAACAGGGAAAAAGTTCACTGCCATAACCCTGGGCGATGACCACAACCGGCAGGGAGTAACTGCTGTCATAGGCAATGGTTTGTGCAATATTGTTATTGACGGTGTTGATGGTATTAATCATAGTCACAGCGGTGACATTGGTTTTGACTGTAATTTTACAGGTATCAGTTTTATTCCCATCCTGAGTTCGGGCAGTGATGGTGGTTTCGCCATTAGAAACTGGTGTGACCACCCCATTGGTGACGGTGGCAACCGCGTTATTAGACGTTTCCCAAATGATGGTTTGATTGGTCGCATTTTTGGGAAAAATAACGGTGTTCAGTTTTAAAGTATTACCCATAATCACATCTGCTTCAACCGGTGTTACCTGGATTGCTTCCACCGAAATATTTACAGGTGGGCTCGGTGGGGTTGGTGGGGTTGGGCTTGGCGGATTTGGTGGGGTTGGAGGGATAAACGGGGTATCGTGAATCGTATCAATGACCGACCCGGAATCGCTTGAACCGGAATACCAGGTGCCGCTGGACCCGCCAGAGGAACTACTATCGGCGACTCGGTTGGTATTGGTTGATACAGCTAATGAACCATTGGTATCACTGACAACCGGCTTGGTGGTAATATAAACGACCTCCGGGGTAACGGTCCCGGTAATGTACAGTACATCGTTGGTGGTGGCACTGGTAACACTGCCTTCACCGGTTATCTCAACCCGGGTTTCTGTGGCCAGAGAGGCAATTACGGCATTGTTGCCAAGTGTAATGCTGGTTCCTTCACCAGTAGTGGTTAACAACACGGTTCCCACATTGGCATTAAGGGTGAGAATAACCTTCGATTCAGCCACGATTTTATCAACCACCGCATTGGCTACAAGGGTTGATCCACCGGCATTGGTGCCGAATCCAATTAGTTTGGCTGGTGTGTTAAGAATAATGTCGCTGGCGCCCCGGGCCTGAATGTTTTCAATGGTACCATTTTCCTGGGTGGTGATGGATGTCCGGGCAGCGGCTTTCTCAACGTTTAGGGTCTTTACCTTACTTTGATTGTCAACAACGATGTTGGCCGCTGCTCTGGCGGTCAGCGTTTCAACGGTTGCTTCGCCAAGTAAAACAATTTTTACCCCGGGTTTCTCAAGAATGATGTTCTGGTAGGCGCCACCATCCAGGTAAATGGTGTCACCTCCTTTTACCAGTAATTCGCCTTGTACGGCTGCGTTGGTCAGCCGAATTTCGCCATCGGCAACCGCATCAGTAACGGTTAGATTACCGGTAAAGGTGGCATTTTCGATGTTGACATCAGAAACCTTAATCTCTCCGTTTTGATAGGTTGCTGTTTCGTTGTAGGTACCCGCCACGGTATAGTTTTTCATTTCGCTTCCTTCTTGGTTGCAGCTACGAACAAACAAAATGGCGGTCAGAAGAATTAGTAGGATGATAATAATGGAAATAATCGAGTTCTTTTTCATGACATTCCTTCCCTTTTCATTTATTTAATTTAAAATGTAATCATAAGTGCTCAGATTTGTTCTAAGTGTAATAATACTAGCACAAATTATGGTTGTTGTAAATAGCTTGTAACGAAGATGTAAAAGAAAATTGAATTTGTAAATAAAAACAGAACATCTTTCAACGATGCTTAGCAGATTCCCAAATACAGGGCTTTATTGGCTGAGATTATTTTTGAAAAGATCGCCTTTATGGATGCATTTTTTAAAGGATTAAACACGTGAATAACGATAAAGTATGCAATTGATTTGGATATAAATACAACTTTCGTATTTCGACTGGTTTTGTAATTGCGCATGGCAAATTATTGTGGTATGATCAATTAAAATTAAAAATTTGAAGGCATAAATGCCTTTAAAGCTAAACCGTCAAAGCGTTTTAACTGGGTTATGCCAAGAAAAGTCTCCTTTTATCAACAGGGCGACAATTTGGAACAATTCAGAATTATCGTTACAGATGAAAACAACAGATTGTTATAATTTTTAAAGAAGAAAGGGTATACGAATGAAAATTGAAGTAAAGCAAGAAAGTGATATTTTTCTAGTTGAACTAGAAGGCCGAATGGATACCAATACCTCCCCTGAGTTTCAAAAAGAAATGGAGCCGTATTATACTAAACAAGGATTTAAGATGATTCTGAATTTTGATAAGCTGGATTTTGTCAGCAGTGCCGGATTAAGAGTGTTACTGCTGATTCAAAAAAAATCCAAGGCACTTGATGGTAGTCTGGTGATTAAAAACGTCAAGCCGGAAATCCAGGAAGTATTTGATATGACCGGGTTTTCAGATATTTTGACCATCGAATAAGGGTGTGAAAATGGCGGGAAATAGTATGGCGGAAGAGCAGTTTAGGGCCATTTTTGGCGGCAACGATGATAAGAGTATTCCAGAACGTTTAAAGGAAATGCCCAATGAAAAATTAATTAAAAGTTTTTATTTTATCCAAAGTATTCCTGAGGCCACACAAATACGTGTGCTTCAGGATATTTTAAAATCTGCTCAGAATAGTGAGTTTGGCAGAAAAATGGGTTTTTCAGACATTAAAACCGTCGACGACTTTAGAAACAAGGTGCCAATATCGGATTATTCTCAGATTGAAGAAGAGCTGACACCGTTAAAAGCAGGTCAGGGAGACATTTTTTTTGACGGTCCAACAGCCAGTTTTGTTGCTACTAGCGGCTCCACTGGTGTACCTAAACTGATTCCTGAAAGTAAAAATGGGGAATGTGTCAAGGGTTTGGTTTCTCAGATTCGGGCCATCCTTTTATTAATGATGGCCCCGGAAGTAATGGCGCCGGGAAAAAAGGTATTGGCTATTGTTAACCCCTCGGAGTATGGCAAAACCGACGGAGGCATTCCGATTGGCTCCGCTTCTGGCCAGGCGGCCAAGGATATGCCAGTCGAGATGTTAAAAAAAATGGTGCTGCCACCGGCAATGATGATCGCGAAGGGACTGAGTAATGAGACAACCGATTACTTAACGATTCGCTATGCGTTGGCAGAAAAAAATCTGGTTGGTGTTGTTTGTAGCAATATTGCCCACTTTAATGTTTTACTAAAAAAAATGAATGCACAAGCCGACGATTTGCTAGAAGATATCAGAGAGGGTCAGATATCGTCAAAGATTTCCATTGATGCGGTACTGAGGGAAAAATTGGTTTCGGAATTATTGCCAAATCCGGAGCGGGCAGCAGAACTGGAAACAATTCTTAAAAACAAAAAGACCCTGGATGTGGCAATGATCTGGCCCGAGTTTGCGGTTGTGTCCTGCTGGATGTCAGCCAGTGCAGCAAAAATTGTGACCGATATCAAAAAGCACCTCCCTCAGTCGGTCAAATTCCTGGAATGGGGCTACGGCGCCAGTGAAGGAAAGTTTAATATACCAGATAAAGCCCAGGATCCAGCCGGATTACTTGCTCTTTTTGGTTATTTTTTTGAGTTTTTACCAGTCGGAGAAGTAACGAGTCAAACCCTTTTGGCCCACGAATTAAAAAAAGGTGGCTATTACGAACTGATCATTACCTCCTATTCGGGCTTGTACCGCTATAATATGAAAGATATCGTCCGAGTGACGGAGATGAATAATCAGATTCCCAGGCTTGTTTTTGTGTGCAAAGAATCGGAAAAGCTGGAGTTGGATCGCCTGAGTTTAAGGGTCTTTGAAATTGATGGGGCGATTGAGACAATTTCTAATTATTTAAATCAGGAGATCCGTTTTTATCAGATCTTATTGGATCGGGAGAATAAAAAGCTGATCTTTATTCTGGAACCCTATTCAGAGCGGTTTGATAGTGAGGTTTTTAGATTGAACTTGGAGAAACACCTGTTTAAGCTAAAGCCCAGCTATCAGCGATTAAGAGAATCATGCCACTTACGGGGAGTAGAAGTAATAATGGTGAGCGATGGTTACCGTGATTCGTTATTTTCCCGATCAATCATGCCCGGGAAGAATGTAAACCAAACAAAATTAAAAACCATTGTAACGGAATACCCTGATCGTAACAGCATTGCGGGTTGGGCAAAGGAAGGCGAAAAATGATAAAGATGATACCCAAACTGATTTATTCCCTTAATATTAAAAAAGGTTACAAAAAAATTGAGAATTTTGATCGTTTAACCGAAAATGCTCCGGAAATCAATAAACAATTGATGCTTGATATGATCGCTAAAAATGCCGACACCGAGTATGGAAGGCGCTATCACTTTGACCAGATTAAGACCATTGAAGACTATCAGAACACGGTGCCTTTTTCTATTTATGATGATTACGCCCCTTATATCGAACGAATGATAGCCGGAGAAAAGGATCTGTTGACTAAGGATAATATCATCCATTATGCCTTGACTTCCGGTAGTGTTGATAATCCCAAAAAGATCCCGGTTTCGGAACAAACGGTCGATCTTTACCGGGAATATGCCACCCAGTTCAGCTTTGCCATCATTGCCCGGGCATTGGGGAAAAAGTGGAAACGCGGTCGCGGACTAAACCTGATGGAAGTCAAATTTGAAACGCTGTCCAATGGTTTGTTTGCCGGGTCCATTTCAGGGCGGGGTGTTTACAGTATCAAAAACCTTTTGTTTTTGATGTTCACCTCACCTAAAGAAATTGTTTTTCCTACTGAAATAATGGACACCAAGTATGCGCACCTTCGTTTTGCACTGATGGAGCGAAATCTGTCCTATATTGTTTCTGCCTTTATGACTGGTATTTCTGACTTGATGAAATATATGGAAACAAATTGGGAAATGATCGTCGATGACATCGAAAAAGGCACCATCGATCCGGATATAAAAATTCCCGATGAGATCAAAGTTCAGTTATTGACCCAAATAAAGCCGAACCCCAAACGGGCGGCGGAACTGCGAGAAGAATTTAAAAAAGGTTTTGATACCCCCATTATTCCCAGAATCTGGCCCGAACTGGCTTTTGTCCACGCGATTGGTAGTGGAAGTTTTTCAGTCTATACGGATAAAATGCGTCACTATCTGGGGGATATTCCCATTTATTTCAGCGTTTATGCCGCATCAGAGTCAATTATGGCGATTTGTAACGAAATGGAAGCCCAGGAATTTGTCCTGATTCCCGACTCGGCCTTTTATGAATTTATCCCGGTGGATCAGGAAGAAGGGGAACAAACGCTGACTATGGAACAACTGGAAACCGGTAAGGATTATGAGATCGTGTTAACCAACACCTCTGGTTTTTACCGCTATCGGATCAAAGACGTGGTACGCGTGGTGGGCTGGTATAAAAAATGCCCCAAGATCAAATTTGTTTATCGACTCAATCAGATGGTCAGCATAGCTGGCGAAAAGACGACCGAAGAATGCGTTTCCTGGGCAGTTAAGGAATTTGCCAAGGCCACCGACTGCGAGCTGGTGGATTATTCGGTCTATGCCGATGTGGCGGTATCGCCGGGTCGCTATGTTATCTTTATTGAATTAGAAAAACCGCTGGCGAAGGGACAATATGAACAATATCGTCAAATCATGGAAGCGAAGTTAGGGACGGCCAACCCTTCGATTGGCTCCAAGGTCAAAAGTGGAATCTTGAGTCCTTCCGAAATTTCTTTTGTTCAGGAAGAAACCTATGCTCTTTATCGTGATCTGATGATTATGCGGGGGATTTCCGGGAATCAGTTAAAGCCGGTACGGGTGATTGACACGTTGGTCAAAGAGAACTTTTTCTTTGCCTTAGTGGATAAGGAGTAGCCGATGGTCAGTTTACTGTTACGGTATTTAAAAGATTACCGGCTCCAGATGATTCTGGTCTTTGTGTTTGTGCTCAGCCAGGCGGCGGCGCAACTTTATCTGCCTACAATGATGGGGGATATTATTGAAAATGGGGTGGCTCAGGGGGACACGCCTTATATTCTAAAAAGCGGCGCAATGATGCTGGCGGTTTCATTGGTGGCGGCGGTCTGTATGGTGGCATCAAGTTATTATTCAGCCTATGTCACCGCGTCCTTTACCAGTCGAATTCGGGCGGATGTGTTTGACAAGGTCAAGGATTTTTCCCAGACCGACTTCAATCAATTTGGCGCAGCTACTCTGCTGACCCGCTCCACCACCGATGCGACCCAGATGCAAATCGTTGTCATCAATGGGTTACGGTCATTACTACTGGTTCCAATTACCGGTGTTGGCGCTCTGGTGATGGCTTTTCGCGAAAATATTACTCTGACACTGTTGCTATTGGGATCGTTTCTGATCACGACGATTATTATTGGGCTAACTACGGCCCGAAGTATGCCCTTATTTAAGCTGATGCAGCAGAAAGTCGATCGGCTAAATCTTTTGATGAAAGAAAAACTCACCGGAGTCCGGACGATCCGAGCGTTTAACCGTCAGGATTATGAAACCGAGAAATTTGGTCAGGCCAACCAGGAAGGTATGCAAGCGGCTGTTAAAGCAAACTATGCAGTCGCTTTCTTTGCCCCGCTGATGCAACTGATGATGAACCTGACGATGGTGATCATTTTATGGCTAGGAGCCCAGGAGGTTCAGCAGCAAATTGTTACATTGGGTGGTTTGATGGTATTTATTCAATACGTTTTAATGTTTATGTCTGCTCTGGGTCTGGTTTCGGCTTTGCTTATGGCTTATCCCCAGGCGGCTGTTTCGGCGTCACGGGTTAAAGAGGTATTGGATTGCGACTTTTCCATTCAGGATAAAGAAAATCCGGTGATTCTTGAGAACATTGCGGGACGCATTGAATTTAGAGCGGTTTCTTTTGGCTATAGCGGTGCTGAAATAAATGTTCTGGAGCGACTCGATTTTGTTGCTGAACCAGGAAAAATAACCGCAATCGTCGGCGCTACCGGTTCGGGTAAAACCACGCTGGTCAATTTGATTATGCGGCTTTATGAGGTTAGTTCGGGTGCCATTGTAATTGATGGGGTCGATATTAGGGACTTAACCCAGCATGATCTGAGAAGCATTATTGCCTATGCGCCCCAGGAATCGGTGCTTTTTAGTGGAACCGTGTTGGAAAACATCCGGGTCGGCAAGGATCAGGCCACCGAGGCAGAGGTTATCGAAGCCTTATCGATTGCTCAGGCGCTTGACTTTATCAACGAACGGGAAGGCCAAGTGGCCAGCACGATTTCTCAGGGCGGCAAGGATCTCTCCGGAGGGCAGCGACAGCGCCTTAGTATCGCCCGAGCGGCAGTTAAGAAAGCCCCGATCACGATCTTTGATGATTGCTTTTCGGCGTTGGATTTTAAAACTGATTCTTTGGTTCGCAAAGCCATACGCGAAAAATTTGGTGATAAAACGGTGTTAATTGTCGCCCAACGGATCAGCACCATTAAACACGCCGATCAGATTCTGGTGCTGGATAATGGCGCCATTGTCGGTCAGGGTAAACATGAGGACCTGATCCGCGATTGCCGGGTTTATCAGGAAATTCTGAAATCCCAATCCTATAGCGATGGGAAGGAGGAATCACTGTGAAAACCAAAAAAAGAAAATACAGCTTTGGTGCTATTGGTAAGCGGCTGAGTCATTATTTAAAGGATAAAAAACATGTTATCTTTTTTGTGACGGTCGCACTGATTGCCAGTACCATCTTTGCAATTTTCGCACCGGTGGTGACCAAGGATATCACCGATAGCATCGCCGATAGTATTGCTAAAAATACCGATATTGATTTTTTATATATCGGGCAGCAGCTAATCATCCTGGCGGCGCTTTATATCTTAAGCGCCGGGTTTGCCTATTATGCCACCATGCGCACTACCTATTTGTCGCAATTGGCGATTAAGCGATTACGGGCCGATATTCAGGAAAAACTGAATAAACTGACGCTCAATGTCTTGGATCAGAGTGAACGGGGGGATTTGCTTTCCCGGGTCACCAATGATGCGACGACACTTTCGAGTGCACTGCAAAGCAATCTGACCCAGATACTGGTTCAGGCAACCAGTATTATCGGAATTATTGTGATGATGCTGGTGCTGAATGTGTCGTTGAGTCTGATCTTCTTTGTGGCGATTCCACTTTCTTATTTTGTCATGAAACTGATTACCAAAAAAACCCAGGTCCTTTTCAGACGACAGCAAAAAGAACTGGGTGCTTTGAATGGGCTGATTGAAGAGGTCTATGATGGTCATTTAATTGTCAAATCGTTTAATCATGAAGCAAAGTCAGCCGAAAAATTTGATGCGATCAATCAGCGGTTCTTTAAATCTTACCTGAGTTCCCGGTTTTATTCGGGATTGAGTTCACCCTTAATGAAGCTAATCAATAACCTGGCCTACATTGGTATCTGTGTGGTAGGCGGTATTTTTGTTATTACTGGAACGATGACCATTGGGACAATTCAGGCTTTTCTGATCTATGCCAATAATATTGCCAGCCCCACGGCTCTCATCTCTAATAATTTGAACTTTATTCAGGCCGGTGCAGCGGCTGCTGAGCGGATCTTTGAATTTCTGGATCGGGAAGAGGAACAGCTAGATCGAAGTACCGAAGTTCTTGATGTAGCCACTGCAAAAGGTCAAATTGAATTTAAAAATGTCGCGTTTGGCTATGTTCCCGAGCGGATTCTCTTTCATGATGTTTCGCTAACAGCAGAGCCTGGCGAAATTCTCGCAGTAGTGGGCCCCAGTGGTGCTGGTAAGACCACCCTGGTTAATTTGTTGATGCGTTTTTATGAGATTAATCAGGGCAGTATTTTGTTAGAAGGTCTCAATGTTAAGGCTCTTACTCGGCCGAACCTGCGCAGTGCTTTTGGCATGGTGCTCCAGGATACCTGGCTGTTTGATGGTACCATTGAAGAAAATATTGCTTATGGCAAAAGCGGGGCAACCCGGGACGATGTTATCGCGGCGGCAAAAAAAGCGCAGTGTGACGAATTTATTAGAAAACTGCCGCTGGGCTATGAGACCCGAATCGGCGGTGATTTTACCACCCTATCCGAGGGGGAATGCCAGCTTCTGGCCATTGCCCGAACGATTATTGCTGATCCCAAGGTATTAATTCTGGATGAGGCGACCTCGTCAGTGGATACCCGAACAGAAATTTTGATCACCCAGGCCATGGAAGCGATGATGAAGGGACGAACCACCTTTATCATCGCCCATCGGCTCTTTACGATCAAAAACGCCGATAAGATTATTTTTATGAAAGAAGGCGATATTAAAGAGGTCGGCAGTCATACCGAACTGATGAAGATGGGTGGTTTATACGCCAATTTATATTTAAGTGCATCAGATAATTAAAATTTCTGATAGATAAGTGGAATTACATATTTAACAAGGGGCGATCCGTGATGATCAAGGGGTCAGACCTTTGCCCGCACACTGCACAATTGCCAGTTCAATTTGCAAGAGACTTAAATTTAACGTAGATAGATAAAATTAGGAGGTTAGAATGAAAGGTTGGTTATTAAGAAATCCCGGAAAAATGGAAGATCCTTCAATTGTGAAAATTATGAAGGTGGTGGAAGAGTTACATGTTGACCTAACGGTGGTTGATCCGCTACAGATCCATGTGGTCTGTGACCATGACTTTGACGGAAAACTTTATGTCGGGGACGAAATCATGGCGGTACCGGATTATGTGGTGGCAGCCTTCTTTACTGAAAAAAACTACCATACCTCGGCAGCATTGCGAATGCTGGAATCATTGGGCGTACTCTGCATCAATTCGTATGATGCGATCAAAAATGTCGATGATAAGCTGCTGACCTTTCAGTTGGTGGCCGAGTCCATTGAAGCGGTTTGTTTTCCTAAAACCCTGCTGGTTACGGAATATACTGAAGCATCCTTTGTCAGTAAACTGTTTGATTATCCCGTGGTGATGAAGGTCATGCATGGCAGTAAGGGCAAAGGGGTGGTGCTGGTTAACAATGAAAAAGAACTGGATAACCTGATCAGTATGAGTACCGCCAGCGAAATCGGCGATGAAATTATTATTCAGGAGTGTATCAAAGCCTCCTCCGGTCGCGATCTACGGATGATTTTGGCCAACGGTAAGTTTGTCAAATCATTTATCCGTCAGAATGAACAGAGCTTTCGTTCCAATCTCGCCAAGGGCGGTCATATCGTCGAATATACTCCACCGGCTGCGGTGATTGAGGCCGCTGAAAGGGTTGCCCAGCTGCTTAAAATCAATATGGGCAGCGTCGATTTTCTCTTTGGCGAAAATGATACCTTCTATTTATGTGAAGCCAATGCCATGCCGGGAGTGGCCTTTGACATCAAAGTGATGTTTGCGGATTTAATGAAGCAGGTAAAAAACAGACCGGAACCGCTCTGGAAAAAACGCTTGCGAGAAGGTGAAAAAACATGCTAGGTTGGTTATTGGTTAATCATGAAACGCTGGCGGAACCGTCGATCCAGACGATTATTGCGCTGATTGAAAAGATGGGGGTCAATATCAGAACCGTGGATGTCAGTGAGGTTCAGGTGATGTGCGAACCGGGCGACAGTCTGCATTGTTTCATCGGCGGCGAAGCGGTAGAGGTGCCGGACTTTTCGCTGTCAGCCTTTTTCGGCGGCAATAACTATCATAGCAAGGCTGTTGTCAAAATGCTGGAATCCCTTAATGTACTTTGTGTCAATAGCTCTGAAAGTCTGAACAATACCGCTGACAAGCTGTTAACCTTTCAAAAACTGGGCGCCGCTGAGCAGGGCTTTTTATTCCCTAAAACGGTGCTGATGACCCCGAAAACAAAGCCGTCCTTTATTGCCAGTGAGCTGGGATTACCCTGTGTGGTTAAGGTGATGCACGGCAGCAAGGGCAAAGGCGTGGTTCTGATTAAGACCGAAAAAGAACTGGAAAACATTCTGGATCTTTATGCGGCCATGAATTTTGATGATCACATCCTGATTCAGGAGTGTATCGCCGCCTCAAAAGGGCGGGATATGCGGATTATGCTAAGCGGTGGAAAATTCTCAACCGCCTATATCCGCGACAATGGCGACAACTTTAAATCCAACCTTTCTCAGGGCGGTGATCTGCAATTTATTACCCCACCGGCTGAGGTGATTAACATCGCAGAACGAGCTGCCGCTGTGCTGGATATCTACTTTGGCAGTATCGATTTTCTCTTTGGTGAAAACGACACTTATTACATCTGTGAAGCCAACTCGATGACCGGGCTGACCTACTCTAAGGATGCCCTCAGTAATACCAAGAGCAATCCTTTATTGCTGACGCTTAAGAATATTATGGCAGAAGCGCAGAAGCGCAAGCAAAAATGATGTGGAAATAGCGATATAAGTTGCATTAGGTATTATAACAAGAGGTCGATCCGTGATGGTCAAGGGGTCTAGACTCTCGCCCGTACACTGAGCAATTGTCAGTTTAATTTATCTTTATAGAAGTAGTCGGTGGAGCCCTTGGGTTAGTTCTGACAATTTTTCAAAAGAATCATATGATTGATCAGTTTCGTCAAAATCAAATCCACAATAAATTTATAGAGGAGTTATGATTATGAAAACCACAAAGTATTTCAGCCTGGCGTGTTTAAAGATCGCCAATTCTATTTTGGGCGCCTACACAGCAATTTCGGATGGTGTAAAAGAGATGACCATCGAGTCCAATGTGTTAATGTCAGACGAGATAGATAACCCACCGGTAAATGACAAGATTCAAACCATTTTGCTTAAATTTAGCGATGAACTGGATCCATCTACCATCGCTGATGCGGTGAAGCTGTATCGCATCGATAGCACCGGAAATCCGGTGGAAGAAATCTGTGCGGTAAAAATCGATCTCAATGATCCCCAAACCATCCGAATTAATAATAAAGATATTACCCGTTTTGCCCAGGGGGAAGAGTATCAGCTGGTGATAAAAAGCACCCTGGGTTCTAAGACCAAAGCATCGCTGGGGTGCGATTATGTCGGCTATTTCGTCACCAATATTGATTTTGATTTATCCGGCAACCCGGAGTTAAACGAAGAACGAACCCAAATTATTATTGCCAGCGATTTTCATCTGGGTGTTGATTCAGCCTTTGCCGAGCTGGAAAAAAATAAACAGGCGCTGGTGGATTTCTTGGGCCAGGTCAAAAATTCGCCTAATGTCAAAGAACTGGTCATCGGCGGCGACTTACTGGACGAATGGTTTTTACCGATGGATTATCAGATGCCGGATTCCAAAGCAGCTTTCTTTGATCAGGTGGCGGCCAACAATCAGGCCATCGTTGACGGCTTTAATGCCATTATCAAAGCCGGCGAAATCAAGGTGACCTATGTTCCTGGGAACCATGATTTATTGCTGACTGAGGCCGATGTGGCTCGAATCTTTCCGGGCATCAGTCAGGCCCGAGCAGAACTCCAGGGTCTAGGTACCTACGTTACCGGTTCCAATTCAGAAATTGTTATTGAGCATGGCCACAAGTACAATTTTTTCTGTACCCCTGACCCGCTTTCAAACCGAGCGATCACAAACGATAATACCACTATTTTGCCGCCGGGTTATTTCTTTACCCGTATTGCCACCACCTGTGTAGTTGAGGGCCATCCCCAGTCAGACAATGTCTTCCCGGAAATGATTCCCAACAAAGAAGACCCCAGTCAATTTAATGCCTATTTGTACTATGAAACCTGGAAAGCGATTTTATCGGTGTTGCCAGTCAAAGAAAGCTTTGAGGACAAGGTGTTAAAAACTAATATTGATGGATTTACAGAAAATTATTCCATTAATGACTGTATTCCTCAACAAGATAAAGAAACAGGAGTGATTAGCGGCGTGCTTTATCACAACATTCAGGATACCTGGGAGGAGCGTCAGACCATCAATGGAATAAAGGCAAAAATCCCTGTCAGAGATGCGATTACCCAGGCAGCAGTCCCTGCCTTTACCGATTTTCAGGCTCAAACTCAGTTTTTTGATTTAGACTCGTCTAAACGGATTGTGGTGTTCGGCCATACCCATGTGGCCGATGTTATCCCCATGACCAACCGCGACCATCAAAAAAACATTTATGCCAACAGTGGCACCTGGATTGATAATGCTCAGGGTTACCCGACTCGGACCTTTGTGGTGATTACACCGCCCAAAGGCAGTTCAGCCATTGAAACCGTCAATCTGTATCAGTATTCGCCGGATCAGACCATTTCCCAATGGACCGAGGCGCAGGCAATCCGAATTTAAGCATAAAAACTCCCGTGAATCTGCAACAAATTCACGGGAGTTTTATGATGCGGTCTTGATGATGTTATAAGAGATGAAGAGGGATAAAAAATGCCAATAACCCATACTTTTGAACCAGTCTATGATAAAAAATCAAAAATCCTGATCCTTGGGACATTTCCGTCGGTAAAGTCCCGAGCAAGGGATTTTTACTACCAGCACCCCCAAAATAGATTCTGGAAAGTGATCAGTGCTCTGGTGGGCTGGTCAACCCCTGACACCATTGAAGATCAAAAGACCCTGCTGCTAGAAAACCAAATTGCTGTCTGGGATGTGATTTATTCCTGCGATATCATTGGCTCAAGTGACAGCTCCATTAAAAATGTGGTGCCCAATGATATGGGGTTACTATTAAATAAGACTGACATCAAAACTATTTTTGCCAACGGCGGCAAAGCTTATGAATTATACAACCGATACTGTTTTGAGGCGACTAAGAAGGCTATTGTCAAGCTACCATCCACCAGTCCCGCCAATGCCAGCTATTCTTTGGAAAAACTGGTGGATTGCTGGGGTGAAGCATTGAGCTTATAAATTTGCGTGTTAATTGCGCGATGTTTATTCGTTAAAGAAGAATATGGCCGATATTCTCCAAGTCAACCGTTACATCTGCATCGTGAAATTCGATTTCATACAATATGAGATGTTCACCGACTTGTTCAATCGTTATTGCATAGTCGGGTACTTTTTTAATGAATTCTGCACTCAAGTCGTAAAGAGTACGGCTACTTTTTTTGACCCGCCCATGTTTGACCCGCACATGGGCATTCCCCTCATGGGGGATTGTTGTAAATGCGATAGATGTATTCTTAGCAAATTCTTCTACCTTTTGATTATCACCAAAGGTAGAAAAATAGATAATCCCCTTCGAATCATCCTGGCAACAAAAATTTACAATTCTGACATTGGGTGATCCATCAATACAGGTTGCTAAAGCAATTTCCACCTGTTCTGCCATTATCCTGTCATATTCCTTTACAAAATCCATTTCAATACCTCCAATTTTTGATATACTAAGCCTACCACACTAACCTTGACAGCAGTATGTCATAGTTGTAAAATTAGAGCACTAATCTTTTGGGAGTAAATAAACATGAAGATCGATCGTCTTATTTCAATCATAATGGTGCTTTTAAATTGCGAAAAAATGAGTGCCACAAAACTCGCAAATCGATTTGAGGTTTCACCGCGGACGATCTATCGTGACATTGAGGTTATTGAAAAAGCAGGTATTCCTATTTTTACCACAACGGGATCAGAAGGTGGAATTGGTATTTTACCAGAGTTTAAGATTGACAAAAGCTTGTTTACCAGATCTGACATACAAACCATCTTAATGGGATTAAGTAGTGTTTCGACGGCACTACCTTTAAAAGAGTTGACTGGAACGCTTGAAAAAGTTAAAAATCTGCTGCCAGAAAAGCAAATCATAAAAGCGAATCAGATCGCAATTGACCTAACGGCATGGATGGGCAACAAATCGTTGCTCTTATTCATTGAACAAATAAAACAATCACTTAAAGAAAGCCGCCTGCTGCAGTTTTCATATTGCAATAATAACGGCATTATCAGCAATCGACAAGTTGAACCATACCAACTGGTGTTAAAGGAAACGCATTGGTATTTACAGGCTTACTGTCTGGAAAAACAGGATTTCCGTATATTTAAGTTATTTCGGATATCAAATTTGGTTATTGATACAACTTCGTTTATACCGAGAGCGTTTTCTCCCAAACCTTTGGATGGTGGAGACTGGATTAATCATAAGCTGATACCGATACAACTACTAGTTGATGCTTCTCTTTATGAAAAAATGATGGAACTCTGTGGAGAAGAACAGATTAAGCCATTGGGCAAAAATGCGTTTCTGGTTGACTTTATGTTTGTCCCTGACGATTACGGATATAATATTCTACTGGGATTTGGCCCTAAATGTGAATGCGTCGGTCCGATCGAAATCAGAGCCGAACTAGTCAATCGTATCGAAGCACTGGCTTCGCGTTATAAATAAAGTCCCTTTTTGTACACAAACAAAGTTTTTGTACTGGTATCGGTAATGGCGGTTCCCGCTCGAGATATAAACAACAGAAAATGAATTAGTGAGTTATATGATTGATTGTGATGTAAGAGAAAAAATATTAGAATGCTGAGCTATAACGAGTTTTAAGTAAAAAGATACAAGATATAGATTTAATATTGATGACATGTTATAATTACGAAAAGATAAATTGTGAGGTACTGTATTATGGCAATTAAAGGTGTTTCAAAATTACCGGTTTCAGTAAGTGAATCAGATGCTATTAAAATTTTTGAGATTTTAGCTGAGACAAACTTAAAAATGGGACAAATTAAAACAAAATTTGATTGTTCTATTGTTAGTAATCCTCTAGTTCAAGTTTTGACATTAAGTGAATCTGTACAATCTACACGAATTGAAGGTACGCAAGTTACTTTTTCAGATATGATTGAGGAAAAAAACAAGAAACACTCAAGATGGGAAATAATAGAGGTAACTAATTATCAGACAGCCTTAAATCAAGGTGCGGATAGAATTTCTCAGGGATATCCAATATCAACAAGGTTAATAAAAGAACTTCATAAAATTCTTATGGATCGTGGAAGCGGCACAGCTCAAGCTAGTGGAGAGTTCAGGAAGATCCAAAACTTTATTGGACCTACAAACCGCATTGAAGATGCTGTATATTTACCTGTAGAAGCGAATAAAATTGATTCATATATGGAAAATTTAGAATTTTTTATTAATGGAGAAAAGCATTCGAGTTTTGAAAATAAAACGAAAGATAATACTTTTGTTTTTGATTATAAAGCACAACCTTTGATAAAAACAGCAATTATGCATGCCCAATTTGAGTCAATACATCCATTTTTAGATGGCAATGGTCGATTAGGTCGTATATTAGTTGCTCTTAATCTAATAAAGGAAGACTTAATATCAGAACCGATTTTTTTAGTAAGTGAAGAACTTGAAAAAGAGAAAAGCCGTTACTATGATTTATTAAATGGGGTGAGAGGGGATAATCCAGACTGGGCTCCTTGGATAATCTTTTTTTTGAATGCTTGTAAAAGAATGTCTGAAAATTTGCTGAAAAAATTAGGGGAAGTGGATAAGTTGGCTCGGGAGGGACTGAGTAAATGTAATACGAAAACTGAAGAAGAAGTTTGGATTTTTTTATTTTCAGAGCCAGTGACAACTGCACCTGAGGTAGCGAAAAAAGTAGGGATATCTGCAAATACTGGGAGAAAAGCATTAGGTAGTTTATCAGAAGCTGGGTTGATTTATGCCGATAAATATGCGAAAAGAAATAAGCGGTATAGAAATTATGACTTAGTAAGAATACTAAGAGATTAAAAATAGAACTCCTTTACAGGCCAGTAAGAAGAGGATCAATCAAAGACCTCTTCTTTTTTATTTTCTGGATCATGTCGTAAATGTCGCAAATGTCGTAAATTAATTTGTAACCCCTGTTATATATGTTGTAAATGTTATAAACTCATGGAATAAATGGAGACAATGGAATTAATTCACAACCCGTGATTTTATGGGGTTTTCAGAGCCTCTTCTATTTTGTGGAATAATGGAATTAATGGAAAAAATTAAAACAATCAACTATAAAATCAATTGACGCACGTATTAACACGTGTTACAATAGATCATGATAAGGAAGTGGGGTTAAGCCAATGCCAATGACACCAAAACAGATGATAAAGCTCCTAAAAGAAAATGGATTTATTGAGGAACGCCAAAACGGCTCCCATAAATTCTTTGTGAATCCGGATACCGGCAAAAGAACCACCGTACCTTATCACTCAAAAGACCTTAAAAAAGGCACTGAACAGCAAATATTAAAAGATGCCGGGCTGAAATAGCCCGAACCATAAAGGAGGAAATACCCATGAAGAAATTGTTTTATCCAGCGGTTTTTATTCCTGAAGAGGATGGCGGTTTTTCCGTGTTCTTTCCAGACCTTCCCGGCTGCAATACCTGTGGAGATACCATAGATCAATCTTATGAAATGGCCTTTGAGGCGTTGGGCCTTGTTTTGTCCTATATGGAGGATAAGAAAGAACCGATTCCACAGGCTTCTAACCCACAAGCCATCAAGCTGGAAGAGGGACAGTTTTTAGTAGTGATTGAATTTGATATGGCTGCCTATAAAAAAAGAACTGAATCCAGAGCAGTTAAGAAAACACTTACCATTCCTTCCTGGTTAAATGATGCTGCACTTGAAAAGAATGTCAACTTCTCCCAGGTGCTCCAGGACGCACTCATGGAAAAGCTCCATATCGCATAACCCCAAACCCTTATAAGCCAAACAACAGAAGCCCGGGCCAGCGCTTTGCCCTTTTTTGGTGTTTGATTTGTCCGGATGTAATTCAAGCGGTGAGTTTTTCTTAGAAATATGAACCTTAACATTTTTTTCAAATTACTGGTTCCTATATAAATTTCAAGGTTAACATTACAATTTAAAATTTTACTGTGTTTCTCCACGGCATCATTCCACGACGGGGAATATATACGCACATGTTATTAATTCGGCCGATGCAAAGGCCAGTGATGCCCTGGATTATATTCTAGTTATAAAATCCCGTAAAGCTCAGTAACTTCTGTTATTGGGCTAAATTTTTATAAAAATAAACACCAAATAAACATCAGACTAGGGCTTTTCTGATCATATCTGATCTCCGGGCATAATCATCTGAACCACGTGTTATTATCCAAAATCAGTTCCTGGAGGCATAAATAAAGACCACCTGGAAGAGGAGCAAGACCCCCAATAGATCGGCTGAAAATCCAGCACATCTTTATAGGACTGTAAGAAGAGGTTCAATCAAAGACCTCTTCTTTTTTATTTTCTGAATCGTGTCGTAAATGTCGCAAATTAATTTGTAGCCCCTGTTATATATGTTGTAAATGTTATAAACTTATAGAATTAATGGAAATAATTCACATACATCCTATTTATGCGGTTCTTAGAACCTCTTCTATTTTGTGGGATAATGGAATTAATGAAAAAAATTAAAACAGATTGCCGTATTATAACAAATATGTTATAATACAATCAAATAAAGAGGTTGATATGTTTAAAGTAATATTTTATAAAGATTTAAAAGGCAATGAGCCTGTAAGGGAATATCTCACCAGTTTAAAGGCTAAATCCAGCACCAGTAAGCAAGATCGTATCAAATTTACAAAAATCACTACCTATATGCGATCATTACAAGAATATGGTACCCGGATTGGTAACCCAACCGGTTAAGCACATTGATGGTGACATCTGGGAGCTAAGACCTTTAGCAGACCGGATATTTTTCTTTTACTGGAAAGATAATACTTTTGTTTTGCTACACTATTTCCATAAGAAAACGTAGAAAACCCAACAGAAAGAAATTGACAAAGCAATAAAAAACATGAAAGATTTTAATGAAAGGATGTGCTAAAAATGAGTATTAAAATAGGCAATGAAGAATTTACAGAGTTCAGCGACCTTTATAATGACCCTGATTTTATGAGCGATTCAGAAAGGGCAGAGGTCGAATTTGAGGTAGCCCTTATTGGTAAACTAATTGAAGCACGTGAAGCGAGCGGTTTTTCTCAACAAAAACTTGCTGATCTAACAGGATTAAAACAACCGGCCATTGCACGCCTGGAGAATCTTAAATCAATCCCTAAAATTGACACCCTCTTCAAGCTCCTTGATCCGCTGGGTTATACTCTGGCCATTGTCCCAAAAGAAAAGAGACCAGCAAAAAAATGAGCAGATATATTGAAATTAATGGCGTTATTGAATTGCCTGATAACGTGTATCATGACCAGTTTTGGAATGAATTCATTGATTTCCTTGAAAGTAAAGGCTGCTATTTCGGCGGTGGCACTCAAGAAATTGATGAGGAGGGAAACCCTATATAGTGACCAATGGATATAGAAACCCGTAAAGCTCAGTAACTTTTATTATTGGGCTTTAAGGTATTTCAGGGATAGAAAATGAAAACTTGAATATTTACAGTTGGAAAAATCATACAAAGTTTTCTTTAATCAGATAGATTGTATAGAAGTCGAAACTGTGCGGGTGGTCGGGGATAAGGCTATGAGTGGTAAGCTTTTTACAGGTTATGATTTGAGTACTGAATTAATAGTATACGAGCTCAATGAAAATTAAAAGACCACCCGAAGAGGCCTCTCTTTTATTTTGTGGAATAATGGAATTAATGGAAAAAATTAAGCCTTACCTAGTTGATATTATTGACAAGTGTGTATTTAGTGTGTATAATATAAGCGTCAGGAGGATACTATGAAACGTAGAGTCTTGATAAAAAAGCTGAAAAAAATTGGTTTTGAGTTTGATCGTCATGGAGGAAAGCATGATGTTTACCGGAGAGGTAAAGATTTAGAAGAAATCCCACGACACAATGAAATCAATGAACGTCTGGCAAAAGCAATCTTGAGAAAATGGGGCTTATAAAAGCCCTGCTTCCACTTGTATAATAAAGAAACCCAGGAGGATAAACAAATGAAAGCCATCTATCCCGTGATTTTCACACAAACAGATGAAATTGTTCTGGTAGAGGTGCCAGATTTGGGAATTCTGACAGAGGGGGTCGATATGGCCGATGCCATTGATATGGCCCGTGATGCCATTGGATTAAAGGGGATCACGATTCAAGACGATGGTGAAGATGTTCCAGCACCTTCAAAATTCAATGAAATTGATCCTTTAAAGGGCACCTTTGCCACTGATAGAAGAGGCATTGTGTCATTGGTTGATGTGGACTTTACTGAGTACCGCCGCCGACTTGATAATAAAACAGTCAGACGGAATGTAACCTTGCCCAATTGGTTGAATCTTGAAGCAGATAAAGCAAACGTCAATGTTTCCAGGGTATTGCAAGATGCCCTTATGGAAAAACTACACGTTACCAACCGAATGTAAACCGATGAGCCGATACATTGAAGTAAGCGGTGTTGTTGAACTGCCTGATAATGTGGATTATGACTAATTTTTGGATGAATTCATTGATTTCCTTGAAAGTAAAGGACTGGCAAGATCGGCGTAAAATCGCGCCGGTGTTCCTTGCCACAATTGGAAAGCAAGATTGGTTCACGTTTTTTCGGGAGCCAATTACCCTGGTACTTTTGAATATTTTTGAGCAAAAGTCTTTTTTTGATTTTTCAGATAAAGTAATCGCCTAATTTAGTGGCAAAAAACTTTTCCACAATCCGCATAGTTGGAAGAGGTAACCCTATCCAATGACTGATAAATCCAGAACTATTATTTCAAGGGAGGGGGGTCACGCATGCGACCTGCGTGTTATAAGAAAGTTGACCGCCGGTACGTTGTTATAAAAAAATATAAAAAATTAAGATAGGGATTGGAACCCATAAAATATAAGCTGGCTCTTAATCTTCTAATATTCAGTGGTTTACGGCGTGGGGAGATCGGCGGCCTGAAATGGTCGGACATTGATTTCGATGATAAGATTATCACAGTGAAGAGGGCTTTAAAATACATTGCCGGTGTGGGGCTGTTTGAAGGGGAAACCAAAACATTTAAATCCAGAAGAAGTATTAAGCTGCCTGATTTCGTCTTTGATTTATTTAAGGCCTATAAGGTCTGGCAACTGGAAGAGCGCCTTAAGGTGGGGGATCGGTGGCAAGATCATGATTTTATTTTTACCCGGTGGAACGGGGAACCCATGAGCCTGGACACCATCGGGGGTTATTTAAAGAAATTCACAGACAAACATGGGTTAAAGCCGGTACATCTGCACTCACTCAGGCATACCAATGCATCCATTTTGATTGCTAGCGGTGTGGATCTCAAAACGGTATCCTCACGGCTGGGACATTCTAATTTATCCACAACGGGCAATAGCTATGCCCATGTGATTAATTCGGCTGATGCAAAGGCCAGCGATGCCCTGGATCATATTCTAGTTACAAAATCCCGTAAAGCTCAGTAACTTCTGTTATTGGGCTAAATTTTTATAAAAATAAACACCAAATAAACATCAGACTAGGGCTTTTCTGATCATATCTGATCTCCGGGCATAAAAAAAAGAGAACCTCAACGGCTCTCTTGTGCTATTCTTATTGGTGGAGATGAGGGGACTCGAACCCCTGGCCTTCTGACTGCCAGTCAGACGCGATCCCAACTTCGCCACACCCCCAGATGATACTGCTTTCAGGACACTTTTACAGTATAATTGAGGTGTCTTTTTTTTGCAAGTGTTTTTTTAAAAAGTTCAGACAAATTCTCGGTTTTTTAAAAAAATTGAAATAAAATGATTGGAAAAGTACTGATTATTTGGTCGAGAATACAAAAAATCGGATTTGTTACAGGTAACCGATAAAATTCGGAATTGTTCAAATTGTCGCAGTCAAGAAAATACCTGATTTATCTAAAACACCAATAAACTTAAAAATTCGCAGCAATATAATACTGATGCAAAGCAAAATAATATAAAGTGGTAAAAAAAATGCCAAAAAATTCCTGTATGTGTTATAATATTACTCAAATGGGAATCGAAACAAATGAGAATTATGGGATTATTGACTAAAGGGGTTGTTATATGAGAGTCTTACTAAAGATTACTGACATTATTGACGTAGAGGTACTGCAAAGAATCCAGGATTCTTTTTCAGATGCCACTGGGCTTGCTGCGGTTACTGTTGATTACAAAGGCAATCCGATTACGGAATACAGTAATTTTTCAGAATACTGTACCTGCGTCAGAAAAGAAAGTAGCAATCGGGATTGTTGCTTTCAGTCAGATGCCCACGGCGGGATTGAGTCAGCCCGATCTGGGAAACCATCGATTTACATTTGTCATGGGGGATTGGTCGACCTTGCCGTTCCGATCATGGTCAAAGGTAATTATCTTGGCGCCATTATGGCCGGCCAGGTAAAAATTGATGAAGAAGAAATGAAACGGTTGTCTTTTGGTACAAGTCATGAACTGACCGATTTTTCAAAGAATCCTGAAATAATGGATCTATATGACAAAACACTAAAAACAACATTAACACAGGTAAGATCGGCAGCAGATTTGCTTTATACCATTGCCAATTATCTGGTAGAAAAACAGATGATTCATATTATTCAGGAGGAATTGCATAATAAGAACCTGGAATTAATGGAAGAGGTTAAACTGCGAAGTGAAGTCGAGGCTTCGTTAAAAGAAGCTGATTTAAAAGCTTTACAGGCTCAAATTAATCCACACTTTCTGTTTAATGTTTTAAATACCATTGGCCGGTTGGCACTTTTGGAAGGGGCAGATAAAACTCAGGAAATGATTTATGCGTTTTCGGATATGATGCGTTACACCCTGAAAAAAGAAAAGAACAATGTGGTAACGCTAAAAGAAGAAATGGAACATGTGCAAAATTATTTATCGATCCAGAAGATGCGTCTGGGCAATCGATTAAATTATCTGGTGGAAGTGGATGAGATGGCTGAAGATATCTTATGTCCGTTTATGACCATCCAGCCTTTTGTCGAAAATGCCATTATTCATGCCATTGAACCGAATGCAAGAGGTGGCGAAGTCAGAATAACCGCTGATATTTTAAAAGAAATTGCCATTCTCAAAATTGTCGATGATGGCAAGGGTATTCCTGATGATCGCATCCATAAAATTTTGGATGGTACCTATGAAGCGGACGGACGGGAAAAGAATACTGGAATTGGAATTAATAACGCAAACAAGCGGCTTATGTATTACTACGGCGTTGATTATGGGGTTGAAATAAAAAGTGAGCTTGAAAAGGGCACTGAAATTACGATTAAAATACCCCGTAAATCTCTAGCTGGGAGGGGATTATAATCATGTATAAACTGTTTATTGTAGAAGACGAGCACTTAGAGATTGAAGCGATTAAGCTCATTCTCAGTCAGCATGGGGAAAATATTGAAGTTGTGGGCGAAGCATCTTCGGGACTGGTAGCCATTGAAGAAATCCGTCGATTAAATCCGGATATTATCCTGCTGGATATTAATATTCCAGAGATAAACGGAATTGATGTTTTAAAAATGATCAAAAAAGAAGATCATGAAAAAAAAGTCATTTTAATTACGGCATTCAATGAATTTGATTTTGCCCATCAAGCCATTAAAGCCCGGGTGGATGATTTTCTGTTAAAACCGATCCGTCCCCAGCAACTCATGGATTCGATCAATCAGAGTATTGCTTCTTTAAAGAATAATGCGAAAGAACGATTTGATGAAAAAATGAATGAAGTCATTTTTGCAATTATTCAGAAAAAATACAGCGATGCCAGAACAGCACTGATCAACTATCTGGATATGATTTATGATTATCATACCTATGATATTATGTCGGTCCAGTCAGAAATTAAACACTTTATGGAAGAACTTAATATTGTCACTCAGGATATGTGCGGCTATGAGCTGAATAGTCCGCTCTGTTCAAGCAACAACATGCAATTTGTCAGTGGCTATAAGAACCGCTACGATCTAAAAATTGAGATCATGAAAACCATCGACAAGGTTTTTGACCGGATGCTGGATAATAAAGAAACGCGAAAGAATAATATCGAAGATATTTTAAACTATATTGACCGAAACTGCTATAAAGACATTTCTCTCGATCAGGTTGGCGAGTATGCAAATATGAGTTCCTATTATTTAAGCAAGATCTTTAAGAAGGAAACAGGCGTTAATTTCGTAACCTACCTAACGGAACGAAAAATCGAAATTGCGAAAGATATGCTGGCAAATACCGATGTTCCGATTATCAATATTGCCCTGGATCTTTCTTACCATGAACCGAACTATTTCAGTAAGGTTTTTAAAAAGAGCACCGGGATGACACCGACAGAGTATCGGAAAGAGCGCCGTAGTATTGCTTTAGAGGAAGAAAATCATTCGGGAAATACGCATTCCAATGAAGAAAAATATTCAGAAAAGCATCGAGAAGTTTCTTGAATAAAAATTGAGTAAAACAGCAAAAACGAAGAACAGGAAAACCTGATGGTTGACCTGTTCTTTTTAGTGAAAGAATAAGTAAGGCTGGCTTTAAAGTGCAGGGATTCGACAAAATATTGCACTATGTTTTTGTGTACAGATACAAAAAACAGCGATAGTAAAAGGTTTTCAGAGTGATTTTGAGAAACTTAGAATAATTTTATAAGAATAGCACAAGTAATTATCATAGACTTTGAATTAAAATAGAGGTAGTTCAGTAACAAAATCTTGAAATTAAGGAGGATAGAGCTTATGACAAACGAAGCTTTAGGCATGATTGAAACTAAAGGACTGGTTGCAGTAATTGAAGCAGCTGATGCAATGGTAAAATCAGCAAATGTATCATTAGTAGGCTACGAAAAAATCGGTTCTGGATTAGTAACTGTTATGGTTCGTGGTGATGTTGGAGCTGTTAAGGCTGCAGTTGATGCAGGTGCTGCGGCTGCTGACAAAGTAGGACAGGTTGTTTCTGTACACGTAATCCCAAGACCACACGGTGATGTGGAGAAAATTTTACCAAGTCTATAATATTTAATAATTACGGAGGTGTAAATTAATGAAAGATGATTTAATGAACAAGTTGATGGAAGAAGTTATGAAAAAAATGAGTGAAGTTGAAGAAACTGGCTCAGTTGCCGCTGCCACAGGTGTATGCGGATTGACCGAATTTGTAGGAACCGCTGTTGGTAACACAATTGGTTTTGTTATTGCAAACGTGGACAGAACTTTACACGAAGCAATGAAAATTGATCCTAAATACAGATCTATCGGTATTCTTTCTGCTAGAACTGGTGCTGGTCCACAGGTATTTGCTGCTGATGAAGCTGTCAAAGCGACTAATTGCGAAGTTGTTTCTTGTGAATTCGCAAGAGATACTGAAGGTGGCGCAGGTCATGGTTCTTTAATTATCTTTGGTGCAGAAGATGTATCTGATGCAAAACGTGCTGTTGAAGTTGCCCTTAACGACCTAAACAGAACCTTCGGAGATGTATATGCAAACGCTGCAGGTCATTTGGAATTCCAATACACAGCTCGAGCAAGTTTTGCTTGTAATATGGTATTAGGCGCTCCAATTGGAAAAGCTTTCGCAATCATTGTTGGTGCTCCAGCTGGTATCGGCGTATTAATGTCTGATGCTGCTTTGAAAGCTGCTAACGTAGAACTTTGTGGTTATGCTTCACCTGATAATGGTGGTACTAAATTCTCGAATGAATCAATGATCTTCATTTCTGGAGACGCTGGCGCAGTTCGTCAAGCCGTATACGCAGCTAGAGAAGTTGGTAAACAAGCTTTAGAAGCTCTTGGCGGTCCTTGCCCACCTGTAACAACACCTTATATTTAAGCAGCTGTTGTTAGTTTTCTAAGAAAGAAGGAGGAATAATGACTATGAAGTCAAAAAGATTTGAAGCTTTAGCAGCTCGTCCAGTCAAAAAGGATGGTTTTGTTAAAGAATGGCCAGAAGTAGGTCTCATTGCAATGAACAGCCCTCAAGATCCAACACCGAGCCTGGTGGTTGAAAATGGTGTGGTTGTTGAATTAGATGGAAAAAAACGAGCTGAGTTTGATATGCTTGATACCTTCATCGCGAACTATGCTATTCGTTTAGAAAAAGCCCAAGAATATATGGCAATGGATTCTTTAAAAATTGCTAATATGCTTGTTGATATTAATGTGCCGAGAGACATTGTTGTTGATATTACAACATCAATCACGCCTGCTAAAATTACCGAAGTTCTTGGTCACATGACCGTGTTGGAAATGATGATGGCTCAAAGTAAAATGCGAGCTCGTCTAATGCCTTCTAACCAATGTCACGTTACCAACGTAAAAGATAACATGGTTCAAATCGCTGCTGATGCTGCAGAAGCTGCTATCCGTGGATTTGATGAAATGGAAACAACCGTCGGTATCGGTCGTTATGCACCATTTAATGCTCTTGCTATCATGGTCGGCGCAAATGTTGGTCGTCCCGGTATCTTAACACAATGTGCGGTTGAAGAAGCGACCGAACTTGATCTTGGTATGAAAGGTTACACCGCTTACGCTGAAACGATTTCGGTATATGGTACCGAACCCGTTTTCATGGATGGCGATGATACTCCATACTCTAAAGCTTTCTTAGCATCAAGCTACGCTTCCCGTGGTTTGAAAATGCGTTTTACATCTGGTTCTGGATCAGAAGTACAAATGGGTTATGCTGAAGGTAAATCAATGCTTTATCTTGAAGCGCGATGCTTATATATCACTAAGGGTGCCGGCGTACAAGGAAGCCAGAATGGTTCAGTTTCTTGTATCGGTGTTCCAGCTGGTGTACCGGGCGGTATCCGCGAAGTATTGGCTGAAAACTTATTAGCAGCATGCCTCGATTTAGAGTGTGCTTCTTCTAATGACCAGACCTTTACTCACTCTGACTTACGACGCGTTGCGCGTTCATTAATGCAAATGGTACCAGGAACTGATTACATCTGTTCTGGTTACTCTGCTACACCTAACTATGATAATATGTTTGCAGGCTCTAACTGGGATGCCGATGATTATGATGATTGGAATGTAATCCAACGTGACTTAAAAATCGATGCCGGTTTACAACCTGCTGATGAAGATACCGTTGTTGCTGCTCGTGCTAAAGGCGCTCGCGCAATGCAGATCTTATTCAGAGAATTAGGCTTGACCGAAATCACTGATGCTGAAGTTGAAGCTGCAACTTATGCTCGTGGATCACAAGACATGCCTGACCGTGATGTTGTCGCTGACTTAAAATCTGTTGAAGATTTAATGGGTCGTGGCGCAACAGCGGTTGACTTTATTAAAGCTTTAGACCGAGGCGGCATGAGAGATGTTGCTGAATCGATCTTTAACATTCAATTACAGAAATGTGCTGGTGACTACTTACACACTGCTTCTAAATTAAGCTCTACATGGGAATGTATTTCAGCAGTTAACTATCCAAATACCTATCATGGAGTAAAAACTGGTTATGTAATCAGTGACGAAAGATGGGCACAAATCCAAGATATTCCATGGGCTGTTGACCCAGCAAGCATATAGGAAGGGGTGTAATAAAATGGCTATAAACGAACAAATGTTAAAAAGCATTATTGAAGATGTCTTAAAAGAAATGACTGGCGCTGCGCCAGCTTCTGCACCAGCTTCTGCACCAGCAGCTACTGCTGCCGGCGCTGTTAAACTGTCTCCAGTCGGAGAAGCGAAACAAGGAATGGCAAGTGATGAAGTACTAATCGGTTTAGCTCCTGCTTTTGCGGAGGCTCAAACAGTTACCATCACTGGTATTCCACACGATAAGGTTCTTAAAGAAATTATCGCTGGGATTGAAGAAGAAGGCTTAAAAGCCCGAGTTATCAAAATTTACCGAAGTTCTGACGTTGCTGTGTGCGGTCATACCGCTGCTAAGCTTTCTGGATCAGGTATCGGCATTGGCTTACAGTCAAAAGGTACTTCCTTAATTCACCAAAAAGATTTACCACAGTTAAGTAACTTAGAATTATTTTCTCAAGCGCCATTGATCGACTTAGAAACATATCGAATGATTGGGAAAAATGCTGCTAAATATGCTAAAGGCGAAAGCCCAGCACCCGTTCCGGTAAGAAACGACCAGATGGCTCGTCCAGCTTACCAGGCGAAAGCAGCCCTATTACATATTAAAGAAACTGAACATGTTGAAGCCGGTAAAAAAGCCGTCGAACAACAAGTTTCGTTTGTATAAGTGGAGGTGACCAGAATGACACAAGAACAAATGTTGGAACAAATCGTTAAACAAGTTATGAGTTCTATGAGTACCGCTGCAGCTCCTGCTACAGAATCTTGCGGAACTGTTTCAAAAGCTGATTACCCTATCGGTGATAAAAGACCAGAGTTGATTAAATCCGCTACTGGTAAAGCTTACAAAGAATTAACCTTAGATAAATTATTAGCTGGGGAATTAACACCAGAAGATTTACGAATCAGACCAGAAACCCTTGAACTTCAAGCTCAGGTTGCTGAATCTGTAAAACGTGATGCATTTGCCAGAAATCTAAGAAGAGCGGCTGAACTAATTGCTGTTCCAGATGCTCGTTTATTAGAAATCTACAATGCCCTGCGTCCATACAAATCGACTAAAGACGAATTACTGGCGATTGCTGCTGAACTTAAAAACCAGTTCAATGCTCCAATTTCCGCTTCTTTAGTAGCTGAAGCTGCTGAAGTATACTATAACCGAAAACGATCAAAAGAATTCTTATAGAATTAGCATAAATAGGAAGTGTTGGGAGGACTAACATATGATTATTGCAGGAATAGATATTGGAAACGCAAGTACTGAAACAGCTCTTGCCCGATATGTCGATGGAAAGCCTGAATTTCTTTGTAGCGGTATTGTTGATACCACTGGGATGAAGGGAACCCGTCAAAATATTCATGGAGTTTTCGCCTCTCTCAAACAAGCCCTTGAAAAAGCTGGTTTAACCGTAGAAAATGTTGATTTAATCCGGATCAATGAAGCTGCTCCCGTTATTGGGGATGTAGCGATGGAAACAATTACAGAAACAATTATTACGGAATCAACCATGATCGGTCACAATCCCTCGACACCAGGGGGATTGGGGATCGGTGTGGGTGTGACCGTAGACATAAGAGAAGTTAATGATTGTGATAAAGGCGAGTCAGTTATCGTTGTTATCCCAAGAGAAGTGGATTTTGATGATTCCTCTCGAATTATTAACCATGCTGTTAATAACGGCATATTTATTAATGGTGCCATTGTCCAACGTGATGATGGCGTTTTAATTAATAACCGACTTGTCAAAAAAATTCCGATTGTTGATGAAGTTTCGCTGATTGATAAGGTGCCAAGAAACATGCGTGCTGCCATTGAGGTTGCCGCACCAGGTTCGGTAGTTGAACAGCTATCAAACCCATACGGTATTGCAACCGTATTTGATTTAACATCCGACGAGACAAAACAGGTTGTGCCTGTTTCACGAGCCCTCATCGGAAATCGTTCAGCAGTTGTTATCAAAACGCCGGCAGGGGATGTCAAAGAAAGAAAAATCCCGGCTGGCCAAATCATTATTCAGGGCACAAACAAAAAAGCTCAGGTTAATGTGGATGATGGTGCTGAAAAAATTATGGAAGCAATACGTTCTGTAGCTCCGGTAGAAGATATTAAAGGAGAAGCTGGCACCAATGCCGGTGGAATGCTTGAAAAGGTGAGACAGGTCATGTCAAACCTGACAGATCAACTGCCAAGTGCAATTAAAATTCAAGATTTATTAGCCGTCGATACTTTCGTTCCTCAAACAGTCAAAGGTGGGATTGCGGAAGAATTTTCCATGGAGAATGCCGTTGGTATTGCCGCCATGGTTAAGGCTGATAAATTGCAGATGAATATGATTGCCCATGAATTGGAAGCTGAACTGGGTGTAAAAGTTGAAGTGGGCGGAGTTGAAGCCGATATGGCGATCCGTGGTGCGTTAACAACACCTGGTAGTAATAAGCCTTTAGCGATTATCGATATGGGCGCAGGATCGACAGACGCAGCGATTATTAACAGGGCAGGTGAAATTAAGTCCATCCATTTAGCAGGTGCCGGAAACATGGTCACCCTGCTCATCGCATCTGAATTAGGATATGACAACATGGCTCTGGCGGAAGATATTAAAAAATATCCGTTAGCTAAGGTTGAAAGTTTATTCCATATTCGTCATGAAGATGGAACCGTTCAATTTTTTGACAAGCCACTTGATCCCAGAACTTTTGCACGGGTTGTCATTTTGACACCAAATGGAATGATACCCATGCCGGGTAATTATTCACTAGAACGTATTCGAGCAATACGTCGAGAAGCGAAAACAAAAGTATTTGTTGTAAATGCGATTCGTTCATTAGAACGTGTCAGCCCGACCGGAAACTGTCGGGATATTGAATTTGTTACCTTAGTTGGCGGATCAGCCCTCGATTTTGAGATTCCGCAATTAGTAACGGACGCCTTATCCAAGTACAGCATTGTTTCAGGACGGGCCAATATTAGAGGGGTTGAGGGTCCACGTAACGCAGTAGCCACTGGTCTCGTACTTGCTTACGAAGAGGGTGAATAAAGATGCGAATGGATTTTGATGCTCCAAAACCAGAAATAAAAGTTGTCCATGGCAAAAATATAACGTATCAAAAGGTTGTTGATGAAGTATTACACGGAATCGAAGAAGAAGGCATTCCGTTTTCTATCGAAGAACTGGAAGAAACCAATCCGGTGGAACTCGCTTTTCGAGGCGCGGAACTATCCCACCTTGGCGTGGGAATTGGAATTACGGAAAATGAAGTGGTACTCCATTATATAAAATTAAAAGAGGATCATCCAATTTTTAAAATTCCAGCTTACAGCGATGAGGCAACGCTACGAGCAATCGGAAGCAACGCTGCCAGGCTGGTGAAAAGAATGCCCTTTAAGAATCTTGATAATACGGAACTGTCGTAAGGAGGGGTTAATTTGAATAGAAGAGAGGCCGTTGGCCTAATAGAAGCTATTGGGTTGGCCACAGCGATTGAAGCGGCCGATGCGGCAGTCAAGTCAGCAAATGTAAGACTGATTGGTTACGAAGCGTGTAAGGGCGACGGGATGTCGACCATTAAAGTAGCGGGCGATATCGGTGCTGTTAAAGCGGCAGTTGATGCGGCTACGGCTGCTTGTGCTAAAGGTCGGGGCGTTTGGGCAACCAAAGTGATCGCCAGACCCAGTGAAGGAATTGAGAAATTAATTTACAATAACCAAACAGTCGGGTTTACACCACCAGTCGAACCAGAAGCTGAAGTTGTCACGAAAGCCGTCACTATAGAAGAAAATGTAGAAACAGCAGAAGAAAATGTAGAAACAGCAGAAGAAAATGAAGAAACAGCAGAAGAAAATACAGAAGAATAATCACTTAAATCTGTTGAATGATTCAGACAAAAATGATCTTTTGAAGAAAAGGTGTTAACTATGAATGCAGATGAAAAAAAAGTCATTGAACAAATCGTAATCAATACGGTTAAGAAATTGATGGAAGAAAAAGACACTCCGAATCGTGTTGTTTTAGGAATTTCTAACAAACACATTCATCTTTCCCAGGAAGATATTGAAACACTTTTTGGCAAAGGTTATGAACTGACCAATATGAAAGACTTAAAACAGCCCGGACAATATGCCGCAAAAGAGACCGTTAAGGTAATAGGGCCGAAGGGCAGCTTTGACACGGTTCGTATTTTAGGACCTGCCAGACCGGAAAGTCAAATTGAAGTATCTTTAACGGATGCCAGAACCTTAGGCATTAAAGCTCCAGTTTGTGAGTCAGGGAAACTTGAAGGGACACCGGGAATTACACTTGAAGGACCATGCGGTTCGGTTACCCTTAGTCACGGCGTGATTGTTGCACTAAGGCACATTCATATGCCGACTGAGGTCGCTAAAAAACTTGGCATTAAGGATAAAGACTGGGTTTGCGTTGAAACAAGCGGAATTCGGAAAACTGTTTTCTGTAATGTGTTGGCCCGAGTATCCGATAAATTTGATTACGAAATGCATTTAGATACCGATGAAGCAAACGCAGCAGGACTAAGTAACAATGATTATTTAAAAATAATCCCAAACAGGTGAAATAATGGATTGGAAATCTGGTAACGACGCAATATTGGAATTTGCAGAATTAATTCGGGGGAAAAAAGCCAATGCCTACACGGGCGAATTAAAAGTTGGTGTCGATCTCGGTACTGCAAATATTGTCATCGCAGTGGTTGATGAGAACAATCGTCCCATTGCCGGAGCGACTCAAGGCGCGTCAGTGGTTCGCGACGGTATTGTCGTTGACTATCTCGGAGCGAGTCAAATTGTACGAAAACTTAAAGGTGAGGTTGAAGCAATTTTAGGCATTGACTTAACATATGCCAAAGCAGCCACAGCCATTCCTCCTGGTATCTTGGCCGGGAATACTAAAATTATCTCCAACGTGGTCGATTCAGCCGATTTTGTGGTTACAAATGTCGTTGATGAACCAACCGCAGCAGCCACCGTTCTTGGTATCCAAAATGGAGCGGTAGTGGATGTTGGTGGCGGAACCACGGGAATCAGTATTCTCAAAGATGGTGAAGTTATTTTCACAGCCGATGAAGCGACCGGAGGAACACATATGAGTCTGGTACTGGCAGGTTTTCATCACATCAGCTTTGAAGAGGCAGAGGAACTAAAAAAGAACGAATCACAAAACAAAATATTTCCAATTATTAAACCCGTTGTTCAAAAGATGGCGTCGATCGTCAATCGATTTGTGGTCGGGTATGATGTAGATGTTATTTATGTGGTTGGTGGGGCTTGTGTTTTTGATAATTTTGAAAAAATATTTGAAGATGAAACAGGTATCAAAACCATTAAACCAGTAGAACCATTATTGGTAACACCCTTAGGGATCGCCTTTAATTGTCAAAGGTAAGAAATGTGGTGATAGAATTTGGACATGGAGAAAATGCTCGAAAGCGGTTTGTTGGATATACTTATTCAAAAAATTGTTGACGAGGTTGTCAGGCGAATAAAAAATCAACCCAAAAAAGCAGTTGTTTTCTTTACGGGAGCTACGATTGGTTTTGACGAGTCGATGGATTCACTGTTGAAATTACAAAAAGATGGTTGGCAATTAAAAGTTGTTCTTTCTGATGATGGTATGAAGGTGTTAGACCCTTTAGCTATTCAAAAAGAATTAAGTCTTGATGTGATTTATCACAGTGGGAACATCAAAAGCCAAAAAGAGCTTTACGGATCGGCAGATCTATTTGTAATGGCTACCATGAGCGTGAATACAGCAGCCAAACTGGCTGTGGGAATAACCGATACGGTGCTTTTATCCCTTGTAAATCACGGATTTATGGCTGGAACACCGGTCGTTGCAGCGATCAATGCGTGCGATCCGGATGATCCCCAGAGAGCAACTCTCGGAATGGGAAAATCGTCTCCAAAATACCGCGAAATGTTGAATAATAACATCAAAACACTGCGGGATTTTGGAATGAAATTAGTAAGTGGTAAAGACTTGTATGCGACTTGTGTTGGTGGAACCCCCACAGAAGCAAATGATTTAATCGTTGAAAAGACAGCGCGGCCTGTTAGCAAAGAAACGGTGGTTAATCAGATCTTGCTGGGCAAGAGTAGCGAATGCGTGATTGATAAAAATGTCATTTCACGGGTCGATATTTTAAAAGCCAGGGAATCGGATGTGATTAAAATACCATCGGGGTCAATTATAACGGGGTATGCTGCGGATGCCGCAAAGGAATTTGGGCTCCAGATTATCAGGATTTAAGTAAGGGTGGTGAATATATGCAGTTAGCAAAAGTAGTCGGAAACGTAGTATCAACCCAAAAAGATCCAAATCTTGTGGGGTGTAAACTATTGATAATAAAAAAAATTGACGAATATGGTGAATTTGAAAAATATTCAAGTTCTTCTACAGCAATTGCCGTTGATTCAGTGGGTGCAGGTATTGGCGAAACAGTGATCGTGACATCGGGAAGTAATGCCCGTTATGTATATGGTGACAAGATGGCTCCGCTTGATATGACCATTGTTGGCATTGTTGATGAAATTCAGATTGTTTAGCGGGGTGAAGAGATGCCAAATGTGTATACCCGAGGCGGGGACAAAGGTGAGACCGGTCTTTTTGGATCCAGTCGAACACCGAAGGATAATATCCGTGTCGATGCATATGGAACCATGGACGAAGCAAATTCGACTATTGGTTTAGCCTATTCACTTTGTGAAGATAATGATATCAAAGAAATATTACACTATTTGCAAAAACGAATCTTTGTTTTAGGCGCAGAACTTGCCAGCGATGAAAAAGGCAAGGCGATGCTTGCAGACAGAATTTCTCAGGCCGATGTGGATTACATGGAATGTACAATGGAACAATATCTCGCGATTATTGGTCCCCAAAAAGCATTCATTATCCCTGGCGCCAGTCCCGCATCAGCAGCACTTCACGTTGCTCGAACGGTTGTCCGACGAGGTGAACGATTGATTGTAAAATATAATCGTGAAAATGAAGAAAGTCGTCCGGAATTGGTGAAATTTGTTAATCGGCTTTCAGATACCTTGTTTGTTTTAGCCCGTACCGTCGAGTTTAATGGTTTTGTCAAAGAAATTGTCGATCGGGTAAAAGAAAAACTAAACGCGTTAGAACAGACTGATTTGGATAGCGTGAACAGTGGAGCAAGTAATAAAGATTATTCATTACTCACGTTAGCAAAAAAAATGGCGGCAGCAGCCCGAGTTAAGGCAGAAGAAATCAATGTGCCGATTGTTTTTTCAGTTGTGGACAGCGGTGGTAATCTGGCCTACTTTGAACGCATGGAAGATGCGTTAATGGTTAGCATTGATATTTCAGTGAACAAGGCATATACGGCCAATGCACTGAAAATGTCCACCGATAAGGTTGCCGATGTAGTAAAAGAGAATGGCTCCCTATATGGTCTGCAATGGACAAATAATGGTCGCATGGTTGTTTTTGGCGGGGGTTATCCATTAAAACACAATGGTGAAGTGATTGGCGGAATTGGTGTCAGTGGCGGAAGCGTTGACGAAGATATGATTATTGCCAAGAGTGCTTTGGCTATTTTGTAGAATACTAATTAATCAGGAGGAAGAAAAAATGACGACGACTGGAAAATTATTAGATATGGCAAAAAAAATGGCAGAAGCGGCGGCTGCAAAAGCAATCGAAATTGATGTGCCAATGGTGATTGTAGTTTGTGATGCCAGTGGCAACACGGTTTTATTTAACCGCATGGAAGACTCTTTACTCGCTAGTATGGATATTGCAACGAACAAAGCTTATACAGCCGTTGCGCTTAAAATGGGTACTGATCAAGCAGCCGATCTTGCCAAAGAATCAGGACAACTTTTCGGAATCGCGTCCTGTGATAAAGGTAGAATGGTTGTATTTGGCGGTGGTTTCCCTATTTTTGAAGGGGATAAGATCATCGGAGGTATTGGAGTGAGCGGTGGCAGTGTTGCAGAAGACATGACTGTTGCTCAAGCTGGACTAGACGCATTAAAATAAGACAAAAAATAACACGATCCAGGAGGTACCTTGTATGAATATTGATACAACAGGTATAGAATATATTGTAAAAAAAGTAATGGCTGAAATTGATTGTGCAGTTGATGGTGGTAAGCCTTTAAAAGATGGCGAACTTGGTGTTTTTAATAATATGGAAAATGCCATTGACGCTGCTTTTGAAGCGCAAAAGTCATTTATGAGACAATCGATGGCGTTTCGAAGTAAGTTGATTGCGGCGATGCGAGCTGAAATGCTAAAAAAAGAGAATATGGAAATGATTTGTCAAATGGCGGTTGAGGAAACCGGTATGGGCAACTACGAACATAAGCTTTTAAAACATGAACTGGCCGCAGTTAAAACACCTGGGGTAGAAGATCTTGTTGCAGATGCATTTACCGGAGATGATGGTTTAACCCTGATTGAACAATCACCTTTTGGTGTGATCGGTGCGGTTTCGCCATCAACCAATCCCAGTGAAACGGTTATCTGTAACTCAATTGGCATGCTGGCGGCTGGAAATACGGTTGTATTTGCTCCGCATCCCAGTGCTAAAAAAACCAGCGCTTTAACAGTTAAACTGCTTAACAAAGCAATTTTAGAAGCTGGTGGACCAGAAAATCTGATTGTCACAACAGCTGAACCAACCATTGATAGTGCGAACTTAATGTTTGGCAGTCCCCAAATCACCATGCTTTGTGCAACTGGTGGTCCGGGAGTTGTAAAAACGGTTTTGCAAAGTGGTAAAAAAGCAATTGGTGCCGGAGCGGGAAATCCGCCAGCATTAGTTGATGAAACGGCTGATATTGAAAAAGCTGGAAAAGATATTATTGATGGCTGTTGTTTTGACAACAACTTACCTTGTATCGCTGAGAAGGAAGTGGTTGTTGTTGAACAGGTGGCGGATTATCTGATTTTTAACATGAAAAAAAATGGTGCTTACGAACTGAAAGATGCCAAAAAAATTGCCGAATTAGAAGAACTGGTTATTCCCGGTGGTCGTTTAAGTCGCGATTATGTGGGCAGAAGTGCCAAAGTGATTCTAAAAGGAATTGGGATTGAAGTCGATGATTCGGTTCGGGTAATCATTATGGAAACGGCTAAAGATCATATCTTTGCAGTTGAAGAATTGATGATGCCAATCCTACCAATTGTTCGCGTTAAAAATATTGCCGAAGGAATTGATTTGGCAGTAACCCTTGAGCATGGCAACCGACATACCGCGATTATGCATTCAACAAATATCAATAACTTAACTGAAATGGCAAAAAGAGTGCAAACCACTATTTTTGTTAAAAATGGTCCTTCATACGCTGGTATCGGCGTTGGCGGAGAAGGTTATACAACCTTTACCATTGCCGGCCCTACTGGTGAAGGCCTGACATCTGCTAAGACATTTACTCGTAAAAGAAGATGTGTATTAGTAGGAGGATTTACGATTAAATAATAGAGGTGTTGTTCATGAGCGCAAATTTAGTAGAATTGGTACAAAACGCCGGCATCGTTGGTGCTGGCGGGGCAGGGTTTCCAACCCAGGTCAAATTAAATTGCACCGTTGACACAGTCGTTGTTAACGGCGCAGAATGCGAACCATTATTGCGCGTTGATCAACAACTGATGGCACTGGAGGCTGTTAAAATGTTAACAGCTCTTCAGGCTGTTATGGATCAAACACAAGCAAAGGAAGGCATTATTGGCCTCAAAAAGAAATATACACCTGCTATTGAAGCGATAAACAAAGAATTAATTGCATTTCCGAAGATTAGAATGCACTTGTTGAAAAATTTTTACCCGGCTGGGGATGAACAGGTTCTTGTTTATGAAACAACCGGACGAATTGTTCCTGAAGCCGGAATTCCGTTAAATGTCGGTACATTAGTGATAAATGTGGAGACACTTATAAACATTTATGATATAATGGTAGACAATAAACCGGTTATGGATACATATTTGACATTAACAGGTGAGGTTAAGAACAAACTAACAACAAAGGTACCTTTGGGTATCACCGTTCGTGAAGCTTTGGAATTAGCTGGCGGAACGACCATCGCGGATTTTGTCGTAATTAACGGCGGACCAATGATGGGAAAAATTGTCGATTTAGAGTCAACGATTACAAAAACAACCAAAGGACTGATTGTCTTAGCAAAAGATCATTCGCTGATTATTTCTAAAACAAAGTCCATCAAGGAAACCATGAAAATGGCAGGAATGGCTTGTATGCAATGTAACTATTGTACGGAGCTATGTCCAAGATACGCGTTGGGTCATAACCTGGAACCCCATAAACTGATGCGAATCGCTGCTTATGGTTCAACCTGCGACACGTCCACTCAAGCTACAAACGCTTTTCTATGCTGTGAATGTGGCTTATGTCAATATGCATGCGTAATGGACCTACAACCTTGGAAGTTCAATGCCATGCTCAAGCGAGAATTTGGAAGCAAAGGGATCAAAAATCCTCATCACAATGAACCAACAGCAGCTGTGCCCTTCAGAGAAGGCAAACAGTTTAACGTTTACCGTTTAGTATCACGATTGGGACTGACGAAGTATGATCTTCCGGCCCCGATGGTAAAAACGGAGAAGACGTTTTCGAAAGTCAACCTATTATTGTCACAACATATAGGTGCTCCTGCAGTGGCCGTTGTAAACGTTGGAGATCATGTGGAACGAGGACAACTCATCGGGGATATCCCTGAGGGAAAACTGAGCTCAAAAATTTTTGCTAGTATTAGCGGTAGGATTTCAGCCGCGGATAGTGAGAAAATCACTATCGAGTCCTAAATCATATTTTAAGGGGGATAATTATGGACTTTACAATGTTAATCGCCGCATTTGGCGGTGGCGTATTAGCCACATTTATGGGCGGGATCACAGCCTTTGTTTTCACCGGTTTAACCGTTTTAGCGGCAATCATGGGTGGAGAATTTGGGGCTCCTGCAATTGGTATTATTAGTTTCGGTTCCTGGTTTGGTCCTCATGTTGCCTTCGGTGGTGCTGTAGCAGGTGCTGCGTTTGCAATGACCAGAAATCACATTGAAAATGGTCAAGATATCGTAACACCACTTGTAAAATTTGGTGATCCGATGGTATTGATCGTAGGTGGTATCTTCGGTATGGTTGGTTTCCTGATCCAATACATTGTTGGACCAGTGATTGGACCAGTCGTCTTTGGTGGACTTCTTGGTGAAGGCGCTGCTGGCTGGACTGACACCGTTGCTTTCACTGTTATGCTTTCTGGTATTATTGTTCGTTTAGTATTTGGTAAAACTGGTCTAACGGGAAAAACACCAGCCGGAGAAAAACGCGAATGGATTGCGACCGGAAGCCGTTTAGGTTTTGTACTTACTTATGGCGCTGGTATCGGTATCTTAATTGGTGGTGTTGCTGCTGCCTTAGGAACACTAGGATTAGTTGATGGCGTTGCTGAAGCAGCTTATCTGTTCTCAATGACACCCGTTATTGGTTTTGCAATTGCGGCATTCTCACTGATCTTAATCATGTGTGGTGTTTACTTTGAAGGATGGCATCATATTGTTTTACCTTCAGGTACAACCGCAGTATTAGTGTTCACAGCTACCTTAAATCCTTTTGCTGCAATTATCGGCGGCGCGATTACAGGTATGTTTACAGCTTTCGTAGGCGAATGGGCAGCAAAAACGCTTAACAGTCATTGCGACACCCACATCGACCCTCCAGCCGTAACAATCTTTATAACACAGCTTATCAATACCGTAATTATTGGTGGATTAATCTTAGTTTAATCTTTAGTTGAAGTATTTGGTAAAAATTAAAAAAAATTAAACATTCACAGTATAGAAAGAAGTGGTATTTTGAAAAAAGCAGTTGGTTTTATGGAATTTAAGAGCATTCCAGTTGGTATAGAATCCACTGATGAAATGCTGAAATCCGCAAATGTTGAGCTGCTGATGGCGTCACCTTTATGTCCTGGAAAATACGTCAGTATTATTGCTGGAGATGTGGGAGCCGTCGAAGCATCAATAAAGAATGGGGCACATGTGGGTGGTATCCACATGTTAGAATCTCACGTTATACCGAATATTCACCCCGATGTTCTACCGGCCATGTTAGGCGCCGGTGAAATCGGTGATGTGAAATCGCTAGGTATTGTTGAAACGATTAATGCAATTTCTTCAATTTTGATCGGAGATATTTGTGCGAAAGCATCAAACGTAGAACTCCTTGAAATTCGAATTGCTAGAGGCTTGGGTGGAAAAGGCTTTGTATTAATCACTGGTGAAATTTCTTCTGTTAAGATGGCTATTCAAACAGCACAGACAGAGATGGCTGAATCAAACCTCATTACGAGTTATTCAGTTATCGCTTCACCACATAAGGATATTGCGAAAATCCTGTTTTAGCACAAGAATAAAAACTGAAATGTATAAAAGACAAATGGCTTCGGTCATTTGTCTTTTTATACACTAGATTTCTATTTTTTATAAATGCTCCAAGGCCATTTATAAAAAATAGAACCACACTATGTCATTAAAAAGGAGAGTGTCATGGCTCGAAAAAGTAAACCTAAATCACAATTAATAAAAGAGACTGCGATTCAAAATAATTTGAATACATCGAATTCAAGTGAAGCGGGGAATGAAGAAGTGGGAAAATTGGATGATTTTATAAAAAAAGTTGGCAGAGTGATCACTGGTAAAGAGGAAAGCGCCGAAGATTTGAGTGACAATAATCCCCCGGAAATGAATGAAATAAAAATTGCAGCAGAAGCCAAAGCCAAGGCGGAGGCAGACGCCAAAGCCAAGAAGGAAGCAGAAGCTAAAGCCAAGGCGGAGGCAGAAGCCAAAGCTAAGGCGGAGGCAGAAGCCAAAGCCAAGGCGGCGGCAGACGCCAAAGCTAAGGCGGAGGCAGAAGCCAAAGCCAAGGCGGAGGCAGAAGCCAAAGCTAAGGCAGAGGCAGACGCCGTAGCCAAGAAGGAAGCAGAAGCTAAAGCCAAGGCGGAGGCAGAAGCCAAAGCTAAGAAGGAGGCAGAAGCTAAAGCCAGGGCAGAAGCTAAGGCGGAAGCCGAAGCAAAAGCCAAAAAGGAAGCCGAAGCCAAAGCCAAAAAGGAAGCAGAAGCCAAAGCCAAGGCGGTAGCGGAAGAAAAAGAAAAACAGGAAGCCGAAGAAAAAATTAAGGCAGAATTGGAAGCGGCCGAGGCAAAAGCAAGGGAGCTGGCTAAAAAAGCAGCAGCAGCTAAAGTTGCTGCTGAGGTAAAAGCAAAAGCAGCAGCTGCAAAATCAAAGGATTTACTTGAAAAAGTCCATCAAAAAGCTCAGGATGAAGCAGCGGCACTTAAAAAAGTAGCTGAAGATAAGCGCGTAGCAGAAATAGCTAGAAAAGAACAGGAAGCAAAAAAACGAGCTGAAATTAAAGCGAAAAAAGCGGCCGAAGAAGCAGCGAAATTAAAAGCTGAACAAGACGAGGCAAAAAGAATTGAACGGGCCCGTCAAAAAGCGGTTGAAGATGAAGCTAAAAATAAAATTGAGCAAGAAGAGCGGCTTCGTAAAGAAATTATAAAAAAAGCCAAAGAACTTCAAGAATTGACGGCAAAGGCAGCAGAACGTGCAATTTCAAAAGAACGTAAAGTTCGCGCGGAAATTGCGAAAAAGAAACAGAAAGCTCAAGCACAAAAAGAACAGGCAAAAAAGGCGAAGCGAGAAAAAGATCTGCCATTCCACCTTTTGTAGAAATTAGGGAGTTCCTTTTAAAGGGAACTTCTTTTTTTGTACACTCTGAATGGTTGTATGCTTTGGACTATACAATTAATTCAGATTGTAATATAATAAAATAAAAGTTCAGAATAAAGAGGGAACAATGTCATATTTAGCACTCTATCGGAAATATCGGCCGCAAACCTTTGATGAGATGGTGGGCCAGGATAGTATCACCCGAATACTAAAAAATCAAATTAAATTTAGTCGAATTGGGCACGCCTACCTTTTTTCAGGGATTCGAGGAACGGGAAAAACATCATTGGCAAAGATATTCACTAAAGCCATCAATTGTCCCAATGGGATTGACGGAAATCCATGTAATCAATGTGATGTTTGTCTAAAAATTGATCGACCGGGCGTTATGGATATCATCGAAATTGATGGTGCATCAAACCGCGGAGTCGATGAAATACGTGAAATTCGGGAACGAATAAAGTACCCTCCAACCGTTGGTCGGTATAAAGTTTATATTATTGATGAAGTTCATATGCTCACTAAGGAAGCGTTTAATGCGCTCCTAAAAACGCTCGAAGAGCCTCCGGAACATGCTGTTTTCATACTGGCCACAACAGAACCGAATAAATGTCCGGTGACAATTTTGTCCCGATGTCAGCGTTATGAAATTCGGCCAATTCCCAAAGCGCTGATTATAAAACAGATGAAAAAGATCTGTCAGGATATTCAGGTGACGATGTCGGAAGAAAGCTATGATTTTATTGCAACTCGGGGTGAAAACTCAATGCGCGATTCGCTTAGTTTATTAGATCAGGTCATCGATTTAAAAGACGATGCCGGAGAAGTAGCATTTTCTGATCTGCTGGCATTTACGGGCATGGCTGATAAACAAAGTATTGGTAATTTAGTAAAGCAAATTATTAATCATGACAGCACTGGAGTTTTAATCGGATTAAGAGGGCTAATCAGCAATGGAAAAGATAATATTTTACTAATGGATCAGCTAATTGAATTTTTGCGGGGGATTTTGATAACGAAAACCGCAAAAGAGACGGCTAAGGAAATTCTACTCTGTACAACTGAGGATTTTGCAGCCTATCAAGAATTTAGTGAACAGCTGAGCTTTAATCAATTATATCAAATGATCAGCCAACTGATTGACGAGAAAAATAAACTAAAATACAGCAGCCTTCAGGGAATTATTGTGGAGATGGCTCTGTTAAAACTATGTTTGGAAGAACAAAAATTGACCCCAAAAGCAGAAATGGTCGCGCAAAAAATAGAGCGCCAGCTATTGCCGCCAATTGCACCTCAAAGCAGACCGGTCACTAAAGCGTCGTTACCTGAAAAAAAGCCGGAAGCAGAACAGCTGCCATCAAAAAGCAGCCTACCTGAGACTGAGTATGATGATCAGGAAGAGGATCGATTTGCTCCCGGTGTAGCTAATTTTGAAGCGGTTCCTGAACATATTGATAAGGAAGGCTTGTCCGGACAAGAAGAAACAGTTTCTCAACCTAAGCCAGATAATAAGAACACGACTGGCGGGAATCGTCATGATGAGATGCGTTTTTTTAAAATTCTCTGTGAGGAAATAGGAAAAACGAACTCCGGGCAGGCGATGTTTTTAAAACGTGGCGAACCGGCTCTGAAAGATGAAGGACATCTAGTGATTATTTATTCGGTGGAGAATAAAAATTTTTATCAGTTTGTTAATAAACCGGAGCTGATTAAAGGTTTTGAAGCAGTGCTGCTTCAAAAAACAGGAAAATCCATTATGGTTTCAATCCAGTTGGAAGAAGAAAATTTTAATCAGCTCGATCTACTTGAAAAAACCCTGCGAATCGTTAACAATGAAGCTGTAAAAATAATCAAAACCGAGGATGAACAATAAAATTAGGTTAAAAAGATAGTGATATCCATGGACTATTAGTGTTATAATAATGAAGTTATTAAGAATAGAGAACTATAGGAGGATAGAATGGCAAAAAGAAAAATGCCGGCCGGAATGGGCGGCGGTAATATGAATAACATGATGAAACAAGTGCAGAAAATGCAACAAGATATGGCAAAATTACAAGAAGAACTGGAAGAACGCGAAGTTGAGGCGACAGCCGGTGGTGGTGCGGTTAAAGTTGTAGCGACTGGTAAAAAAAATATTTTATCGATTAAGATTGATCCTGAAGTAATTGACGAAGACGATATTGAAATGCTTGAAGACCTGGTGTTGGCAGCGGTTAATGAAGCCATTGTTAAAGCAGAGGAGATGGTAAATAGCGAAATGGGAAAAATTACCGGTGGCATGAATATTCCGGGTTTAATGTAGGCGATCGATGGGATACTACCCGAAAACCCTTGAGCGGTTAGTTCAGGAGTTGGGAAAACTACCCGGCATCGGAGAAAAATCGGCCCAACGGTTAGCGTTTCACATAATCAATCTCTCAGATGAAGAAATATCAAGCCTATCTGAGGCCTTAGTTTTGGCGAAAACAAAAATCGTATTATGTCAGAAATGTTTTACCATCACGGATAAAGAGATCTGTGATATTTGTGAGAACCCAAAGCGGGATCAGCAAACCATCTGTGTGGTTCAAAATAGTCGTGATATTTTTGCCATTGAGAAAACGCGGGAATACCATGGCCTGTACCATGTTTTGCACGGCGCCATTTCACCACTGGACGGCATTGGACCTGCGGACATCAAAGCCCGGGAACTCTTACTGCGCATTGGTGAAAGCGATATAAAAGAGGTTATCATGGCAACCAATGCGACGGTCGAAGGCGAGGCAACTGCTATGTATCTCGGAAACCTGATTAGTCCTCTCGGGGTGAAGGTTACCCGTTTGGCTAAGGGCATCCCCATTGGTGCTGACCTTGAATATACAGATGAAATAACATTAATTAAAGCCTTTGAAGGAAGAAATGAGATCTAAACCTTTAAGAAAAGGAGAATGAAGATGTTTGTTAAAGAAGGAATTATTGCATCGCCTGGTATTGTTATTGCCAAGGCACTCGTTTATGAAAAAATTCAGGTGGAAGTTAACAAAAGTAAAATTGAAGACGCCGAGGCTGAAATTGTCAAATTCCAGAATGCGCTAAAGAAAAGTCATGAGCAATTAGAAACCATTCGAGCAAAAGCCGTCAGTGAACTTGGTGCAGAAGAAGGTGCAATTTTTGAAGCCCATGCGATGGTTTTGGATGACCCGGAATTTGTAGAAGGGGTTGAATTAGAAATCAATGACAATCACCTGAGTGCGGATCATGCGGTTAAAATCGTCACGGACCGGTTCTATGAAATATTTGATCAGATGGATGACCCTTATTTCAGTGCCCGGGCTGCTGATATTAAAGATGTAGGGACCCGGGTTCTCCATAATATTCTGGGAATTGTCCAGGCAGATTTGTCCCAACTCGATGACGATGTCATTATCATTGCCGATGATCTGACACCTTCGGATACGGCACAAATGGATAAGAAACGGGTGATGGGTTTTGCGACTAACATCGGTAGCCGAACATCTCACACCGCTATTATGGCCCGTAGTCTCGAAATTCCCGCGGTACTTGGTTTAGGTGACATCACTGAGACCGTTAAAAGCGGGGATTTAATGGTGGTAGATGGTTTGACGGGTAAGGTATGCGTTAATCCAACTAAAGAACAACTAAAATCATATGAAAACGAGAAACTGAAATACCAGAATTATCTAAAAGAATTGGAAGAACTAAAAGACCTGGACGCGGTCACCTTAGACGGTAGAAAAGTTGAACTGGTTGGGAATATTGGTGAACCCAATGACGTGGCTGGCGTTCTGAAGAATGGTGGAGTCGGGGTTGGACTCTATCGAACTGAGTTTTTATACATGAACAGCGAAGTAATGCCCAGTGAAGAAAAACAGTTTGCAGCTTACCGGTCCGTTTTAGAAGCGTTTCCTGATGGGCCGGTAATTATTCGGACGCTGGATATTGGTGGTGACAAAAAATTGCCGTATTTACCAATGGATGAAGAATTAAATCCCTTTTTAGGCTTGCGGGCAATCCGGCTATGTTTCAAAGAAATTGGATTATTCAAAATCCAGCTCCGGGCCATTTTGCGCGCCAGCGTTTATGGACATGCCCATATCATGTTTCCGATGATTTCATCCATTACCGAGGTAAGACAGGCAAAAACGATCCTTTTAGATTGTATGAAAGAGCTCGATGAGGAGCAGCTACCCTATGATAAGGCGGTCAAGGTAGGTGTAATGATTGAAATTCCATCGGCTGCCATTGCCGCCGATATTATTTCAAAAGAGGTCGATTTCTTCAGCATTGGCACCAATGATCTCTGCCAGTATACGCTGGCGGTAGACAGAATGAATCAGGACGTGTCCTATCTGTACGATCCGTTTAATCCGGCTATTCTGCGTCTGATTAAACAGGTTACGGCAACATCAAAAGATAACTTTTTCACCGGCATGTGTGGTGAAATGGCCGGCGATCCGTTAGCGGCGATCCTGCTTTTGGGACTGGGCCTTTATGAATTTAGTATGAGTGCACTGTCAATTCCTCAGATAAAAAAAATCATTCGCAGCGTTCGTTATGAAGATGCAAAAAAAATTGCACAAGCTGCACTTGATATGGAAACCGGTGAGGAAATAATGGATTTTGTTAAAGACTCAATGAAAAAATTGAACTTAAATATTTAAAAAAAGAATCATTAGGAGGAATTACAATGGTAAAAAAAGAAGTGACTGTATTAAATGCAACAGGTTTGCATGCCCGCCCAGCGTCGATGTTTGTTCAAACAGCGGGTAAATTTAAATCAAAGATATTCGTAATTAAAGAGGGAAACTCAATAAATGCCAAAAGTATCATGGGTATTATGGCAGGCGGGATTTCTCAGGGGACAACGGTCGAAATTCAGGCCGAAGGTGATGATGAAGCCGAAGCAGTGGATGCCTTGGTACAATTAATCAACGATAAGTTTGGCGAGTAAGTTTCTTTGAATTAAAAAATAAAATAAAAAACTGTTAATTAAGGGTGTTTTGAGGTAAAATGTAGTAAATATCACAATGAAAGTGGAGGAATTTAAAATGAGCAGTAACAAATTATATTTTGTTGGTGGGCTTTTTCTAGGAACCATCATCGGCGGAACCTTGGGTGTATTATTAGCACCAGCAGCAGGCGATGAAACGCGAAAAAAATTGGCTGATGGTACTGAAGAAGTCCTGGGAAATGCCTATGATCAAGCCGTGGAATATGGTGAAAATCTCAAAGAACAATTCCAGGACATGCAAGAACAATTTACAGAACGCGTTAATGAATACAAAAACCAGATCGAAAGCAAAATTCAGGAAATTCAGGACGAAGTTGAACAGGATATTGCTGATTTAAGCGACGAGCTGGAAGCCCTTGAAAAAGAAGAAGCTGAATTGTCAGAAGAAGTTGCTGATAAAGAAGAAGCGTAAGGGTTGGACATTATAAATGATAACGTTAAATTTTAGCTTGTGGGAATTAGCTCTGTTATTAGTCGGAGTTGCCTTTGTGGTCGGAACGGTATATTTAGTCAAACTTTTTAAAAGTCTGGCAGCAACCTTTGACACAACCACCAAGCTGATGGAAGATAATCGTCTGGCGCTTCGTAGTATTATGGAAAATGCCGATGAAATAAGTAAATCCACAGCGCACGTGGTAGAGAAGTCCAGTGTGATGGTGGATGAGGTTGAAGTTGCGCTAAATACCATTAAACATGATGTCATTGATCCGGTGGTAAAGGCCGCATCGGTATTAAAAAGAGGCTTGGGAATTTTTCAAACCAGAAATAGAAAAGATAAGGTATAGGCCGTGGATTACAACCCTAGGCCCAATGACGGTAAGTGCCTCATTGGGTCTAGTTTTGGATTCATCAGAAGGCCGGCAATTGGCGACCGCCTCTAATAAAGCGGCGGACAAAAAAAGAGCTTTCTTTTCGAACAGATTAATTGTGAAATGGAGTTTATATGAATAGCAATAACATAACACAAATGGGAAAAACAAGTATGGTCAGTATTAAAGGCGAAATCGACATTTATTCCATCGAGAAATTTAGAGAATCAATTGAAAGAGAAATTAAAACAAAGGCAACCGAAATTATTCTGGATTGTTCCGAGTTGTCCTATATGGACAGTACCGGCATGGGCGTTTTAATCGAACTGAGAAACAAGTCCAAAGAAATGGGACAACGGATTATTATGATGAACCCGCGACCCAATATTAAAAAGTTATTATCCCTTACAGGGGTTGATAAAATAATTGAAATTGTGGACAATCCTGCTAACTAAGCAAATTGAGAAGGGGAAAAAGAATGGATAGTATAAAACTGACACTGCCAACCAAACCCGAATATGTCAGCTTGGCACGTCTTACAATTGCATCAGTGGCAAACACGATGGGCTTTTCCATTGGCGATGTGGAAGATCTGAAAGTTGCAGTGTCTGAGGCCTGTACTAATGCACTAACCCACAGCAATAATCCAGACCCAAGCTATGACTTGACCTATGTTGTGGAGCATCAGAAGTTGGTCTTTACGGTAACCGATCGAGGTGTTGGATTTGAACCAGAAACTGTGGAAATGCCAGATCTTAATGGCAAACAATTGGGCGGCTTTGGTTTATTTATCATCAAATCACTAATGGATAGGGTGGAAATTATTAGTGAGCGAGGGTCAGGAACTTCAATTACCATGATTAAGAACCTATCGACGGCCCATGAAGTATGAGCGAAAAATCAGTAAAGAAGATGTCAAAAAGTTATTTATCGAGTACGAACAAACAAAAGACCGTGAATTAAGAGACTTGCTTATAGAAAATTATCTCTACATCCCTAAAATTCTTTCCCGCAAATATGGGCATCGAAATGGTGATAATGAAGATATTTTTCAGGTTGCCTGTCTCGGTTTAATGTACGCGGTGGAGCGGTTTGATGTCAGCAGAGGTTATGAATTTGATACCTTTGCCACGCCGACGATTATTGGTGAAATAAAGCGTTATTATCGGGATCGGGAATGGCTGATTCGAATTCCAAGGAAGGTTCAGGATCTTAATCGGGAGATTAATCAAACTCGGACAACCCTGGAGCATAAGTTGATGCGTTCACCAACCATTTCTGAAATTGCTGTTTATCTGGAGATCACTGAGGAAAGCATTATCAAAGCGATGGAAAGTAGTAATGCCTATTATCCTAAATCACTATCGATGGAATACGAAAGCAACCAGGATGGGCAGGAGGTCAGCTTGATGGATCTTTTGGGAAACAGGGATAGCAACATGGAAAATGTGGAAAATATTGATCTTCTAAAGCAGAAGATTGAAGCGCTTAATCCGGTTGAACGGATTATAGTAGAACAGCGTTTTTTCCGGGGCAAAACACAAAAAGAAGTGGCAGAATTCATTAATAAGTCTCAGATGACCGTATCGCGAATTGAAAAAAAAGTGATGAAAAAGATAAAAGAGGATCTATGAGCAAATTTTTGTAGATTATTTTTCTAAAATATTATAAAATAGCCCTATACCAAAAAAACAATTAAATCATTGGCAAAATAAGCGAGGGGGAAACAGCATGAAAACGTATCCAACAAAGAACATCCGTAACATTCTTATACTAGGTCACGGTGGGAGCGGAAAGACAACCTTGACTGAAGCATTGGCATTTAATGCAGGTGCCGTTGATCGTATGGGAAAAATTGACGAGGGAAACACCCTATCGGACTTTGATCCAGAAGAAAAGAGACGAAAGTTTTCAATTTCTTCATCGATTATTCCTTTAGAATTTGGTGGACATAAGATCAATCTTATTGATGTGCCAGGTTATTTTGATTTTATTGGGGACGCCTATGCAGCACTTCGGGTAGCTGATGCCGTAATTATCGTCGTGGATGCATTGTCAGGTGTTCAGGTAGGAACTGAAAAAGCCATTGAGCTATTAGAAAAAGCAAATGTACCAGCATTTATTGTTGTTAATAAAATGGATCGCGAAAATGCGACCTTTGCAAAGGTCATGGACGAATTAAAAGAAACCTTTGGCAATAAGATTGTGCCCTTTGAATTACCAATGGGTGAAGGCGAAGCCATGAATGGTGTTGTTAATATTGTTGACATGACCGGTAGCCAGAGAAAAGAGAATCGCTGTTTTGACGTGGTCATCACAGACGAAATGAAAGCAGAATTAGAACCTTATCGGGATATGATTATGGAATCAGTGGCTCAGACGAGCGAAGCACTGATGGATAAATATTTTGAAGGCGAAGAATTAACCCGGGATGAAATTCATAGTGGTATTCGCAAAGGGGTTATCGATGGTGAGTTGATGCCGGTGTTATGTACCTCAGCAACCCTGAATATCGGGGTTGAAACCCTGGAAAATATGCTCATCGAGTATCTTCCATCACCGGGCGAAGGAAAATTTGAAGTGGGCAAGGACCCCCGGAATAAAAAAGAAATTGAACGGAAATGCAGTAACAATGAACCCTTTTCAGCACTGGTATTCAAAACCATTGCGGACCCATACGTTGGCAAATTGTCAATTTTTAAGGTAATGTCAGGGATTCTCGACCATTCCGTAGAAATATATAATGCTACCCAGGAAATAAAAGAAAAAGCCAATCATATTTACGTACTCAGAGGAAACAAGCAGATTGAGGTTGAGAAACTCGAAGCTGGGGATATCGGCGCCTTTTCTAAATTAAGTGATACGGTTACTGGGGATACCTTAACCAGTGTCAAATCACCGATTGTTTATGATAAAATTGAATTGCCCAAACCAATTATCGCCATGGCCATTGAGCCCAAAACCAAGGCCGATATTGATAAACTGGCCACCGGACTCCATCGACTGGTGGAAGAAGATCCAACGATGACGGTGAGCCGTAATAAAGAAACCAAACAAACGCTGGTCTCTGGTTTGGGAGAAATGCATCTGGAAATTATTTCTCAAAAACTAAAACAGAAGTTTGGCGTTGATGTTAATCTGGTTGATATGAAGGTTCCCTACCGGGAAACCATTAAGAAAAAAGCAACCGCTGAAGGAAAACACAAAAAACAATCCGGTGGCAGCGGCCAGTTTGGTCATGTCTGGATTGATTTTGAGCCAGGAAGCGACCCCAATGCTCCATTCCAGTTTGTTGACAAGGTTGTTGGTGGAGCCGTTCCCAGAAACTTCATCCCAGCCGTTGAAAAGGGTCTGGAATTATGTATGATTGAAGGTGTACTGGCCGGCTATCCGGTCACCGGCGTTAAGGCAACACTCTATGATGGTTCCTACCACGCGGTTGACTCTGATGAGATGTCCTTTAAAATGGCAGCCACAGCAGCTTACCGAAAAGGTATGAAGGACGCGGCACCGGTTATTCTAGAACCCATTTATCATGTTGATATTACCGTACCGGAAGAGTACATGGGCGATATCATGGGTGATTTAAACAAAAAGCGCGGTCGAATTATGGGAATGGATTCAGCTTCAGGTGGAAAACAACGGATTATGGCTGAGGCCCCGCTGGCAGAAATGTTTAAGTATGCCACCGAGCTACGCTCTATGACCCAAGCCAGAGGCGAATTCTCGATGGAGTTTGTCCGCTATGAAGAAGCACCAATGATCATTTCCGAAAAAGTGATTGTCGCAGCTCAAAAAGAAAAAGAATAATCAAAGTGAATTAGTAGGTAACCTTGCAGGAAAAAAATCCTGAGAGGTTGCGAAAAAACGTCCGTAGACCAATTGTTAATCAGTTGTGTGTCGCAAATCGTATCGACTAGCACCGTGTTCGCTTTGATGCACACAATACGCGATAACAATTGTCGGTACTACTTTATCTATTTGCTTTAAAGAGAAACGCGCGGGAAGAAATTCCCGCGCGTTTTGCGTGTGTTCAAATTTATAAGAGTATGTTATAATAGTTCGATTAGGATACGAAGGAGCAGTCAATGGAATTATTAGAACAAAAAATTAGACAAGAAGGTCGTGTCAAAGGCCAGGGAATCCTTAAGGTGGATTCATTTTTAAATCACCAGTTGGATGTAGCGTTATTTGATGAAATGGGAAAGGCTTTTGCCAAACGCTTTGCCGGAGAGGGAGTCAACAAAATCCTGACCATCGAGACATCGGGGATTGCCATTGCAACTTGCACGGCCAGATATTTTGACTATTGTCCGGTGGTTTTTGGAAAAAAATATGTGTCACTCAATTTAGATCAGGAAATTTATTCCAGTGATGTATACTCCTATACCAAACAGCAGGCCTATAAAATTATGGTCTCAAAAAAGTATTTAAGGCCGACCGATCGTATTTTAATTATCGACGATTTTTTGGCCAATGGCAAGGCGGCAGAAGCCTTAATTGATTTGATCAATCAAGCCGGTGCTACCTTAGTTGGGGTGGGCATTGCTATCGAAAAAGGATTTCAGGATGGCGGGGCATTGATTCGTCAGCAGGGAATTGTTCTGGAGTCATTGGCAATCATTGATGGTATGAGTGAGGACGAAGGAATCGTATTTCGTGATCAATCGGGAAAGAAGTGAAAGAATGGACAACAATGGACCGATTGGGGTTGTTGATTCGGGCATTGGTGGTTTTACAGTATTAAAAGCACTTCAAGACCGACTGCCCAATGAAAATTATCTCTATTTTGGCGATTCAATGCGAATGCCTTATGGTGAGCGGGAAAATGATGAATTAATCATGCTGGCCAATACCATTATCAGTGAGTTGGAAAATAGAGGGGTTAAAGCTGTGGTTTTAGCCTGTAATACGCTTTCTTCTCTGATTGTCGAACTGAGCGCCCGAGTGCCTTTATTCAGTGTCATTGAGGCTGGCGTCCAGGAAACCCTGAACTGGCGGGACCGGGGTTTGGTAGGACTGATTGCCACCACGGCAACGGTTAAAAACCGGGGCTATGAAAAGGAACTGGAGTTGTGGACGCGCGATGTGGAGTACATTGCCCAGGGAACGCATACCTTAGCCAAGGTCATTAACGATGGCCAGGGAGATCTGAAAATATTAAAAAACAATATCCGGGAAGCCGTGGAACCAATTTTACTTAAGGGCATCAAACAAGGAATCGTCATTGAAGAACTGTTGCTGGGGTGCACCCATTTTCCGATTGTGGCGGTGACCATCCGGCAGATGTATCCGGAGCTGGAACTAATTAATCCAGCCAATGGTCTGGTTCGCCAGCTTACCAAGCACCTGACTGAGTTTAACTATTTCAACTCCCGGGACGACATTGGCAGCACCCAAATTCTCACCACTGCCGATTATGATATTTTTGTGCGGATGATTAAAGAGTTGGAGATCGATTGTGATTCTCTGGAAATGACAGAACTACACTTACCATCAACCAGCACATCAGTAAGTTTTTAAAACGCTAACCTGGCGGTTTTTTCTTTTATTAACGAAAGAACAGCCATTAAATAAGGAGTAAAACATGACAATAGAAGCACCCGTAAAAAAAATTGTATACAGTGGCATCCAACCATCGGGGACCTTTACCATCGGAAATTATTTTGGTGCCATGAAAAACTGGGTAACGATGCAGGAAGATTATCGTAGTCTTTTTTGTGTGGTGGATCTTCACGCCATCACCATGCCCCAAAACCCGGCCGATTTGCGCAGGCGGACCTACGAATCGATTGCGCTGCTGTTAGCCCTGGGTATTGATCCTGAAAAATCGATTCTTTATGTGCAGTCGATGGTGCCGGAGCATTCAGAATTGGCCTGGATTTTAAATTGTTCAACCTATATGGGCGAACTCAGCCGGATGACCCAGTTTAAAGATAAATCCCAAAAACAGGGGGAAAACATCCGGGTCGGTCTTTTTGACTATCCGGTGTTGATGGCTGCGGATATTCTTCTTTATCAAACCGATTTAGTCCCGGTCGGCAATGATCAGCGCCAACATGTCGAACTGGCCCGGGATATTGCCATACGTTTTAATCAGAATTTTGGCAATGTGTTTAAGGTGCCGGAAGCTTATTTTGGCGATTCTGGGGCGCGTATTATGAGTCTTCAGGAGCCGGGACGAAAGATGTCCAAATCAGATGAAAACAGCAATGCGTTTATCTCATTGCTGGATGACTCTAAAACGATTGTGAAAAAGTTTAAACGAGCAGTCACCGATTCGGATATGGCTGTTTATCATAATCGCGAAGAAAAACCCGGTGTTTCTAATTTAATGGAAATCTATTCTTGTGCCACCGGAAAAAACCTAGAAGAGATCACCCGTGAATTTGACGGCAAGGGTTATGGCGATTTCAAGCTGGCTGTCGGCGAAACCGTTGCCGATACCTTGCTGCCGGTTCAAAATGAGTATCATCGGCTACTGGGGGAAAAGGCGTATCTGGAGCAGATCATGCATGTTCACGCCGAAAAGGCGTCCCAGATTGCCTGGAGAACCCTGTCAAAGGTGCGTAAAAAAGTTGGCTTTGTGACCGTATAATAAGGGTTTGGCGTGATGTTGCCGTACCGACCAATTGTTAATCTGTTGTTTGCTGCACCATGCGAAATCCGCTACGCTCCTTTCGCATTGGTCGCGGGCAGTCGCCAACTACAAGCAAGCTTGTGATTGGCTCCTTGCCTTCGCGCAGAATCGGACAGGCTCTGCCGTGTCCGCTCTGATGCAAACAACATGATGTAACAATTGTCGGTACTACTTTATTCTCTATCGACAGTTTTGATCACCATCTTTAAATAAGGATGGTGATTTTTTAAAATAGTGGCGAATCAGTGATGTAAAAAGGCAGAAAGGAAAAACGGATGGGAATTACAATGATCGTTGGCCGGCAATCTCAGGTGTTGAGTGAGACGGTCTATCACCAGATTGGTGCGGCCCTGGATGCAGGCAAAGAAAAACTCTATTTAATGGTTCCGGAACAGTTTACCCTGGGGGCTGAAGAAGCGCTGATGAAGTCCAATCGCTTAGTAGGGCTACTTGATGTCGAGGTGTTGAGCCCTAAGCGGCTGGGAAATCGGGTGCTCCAGGAAACCGGCGGGCTTGCCAAGACCTATATGGACAGTCATGGGAAAAATATGCTGCTGCAAAAAACCATGGGGGATATTCAGGAACAATTGACCATTTATCGTTCCAGCATTAAAAAACCTGGTTTTCTTGCGAGTATTTCAGATTTGATTGGTGAACTCAAACAAAATGAGATTGCTCCAAAAAATTTGGAAGAAACCAGAAAGACGCTAGGTCACGGCATCATGCCCCAAAAATTAGGCGATGTAATAAAGATTTACACCCATTTTCAGGAATTACTGGGAACTGACCGTAAAGATGAAGAAGACTTTCGTAATTTCGTCAATGAAAAGATCGCTTCGGCAGAATTTCTCAAGAACAGTGAAATCTGGATGGATGGGTTTCAGAATTTTTCAGCCCAGGATTATCGCATGATTGCAAATCTGGTCGATACGGTTAAGGAAATCCATATTGCCCTACCGTGGGACCCGAACCCATCAGCACGGGACCAGGAAGTTTTTTTATTAACAGCCAATACCATGGCGTCCATCAAAGAAATTGGAGCCAGAGCGCAGGTGTCATTTAAACTGGAAAAAATCACCAATCAAAATCAGCAAAATCAAAAAAGTCCGGAGCTTGCTCATCTGGAGACCAATCTCTTTGCTTATCCCAAGGTGGAATATCAACACGCAGTCAATCAGATCAGCCTGACGCAATGTCAGAATACCTGGGAAGAGGTTGAAATGGGCGCGCGCAAGATTCTGACCCTGGTTCGAGAAGAAGGGTTGTCCTTTCGGGATATGGTGGTGCTAGCCGGAAATCTGGATGAATACGGGAGCATCATTAAGCGTATATTCTCCCAGTATAAAATCCCTTATTTTATGGATGATCTGCGTGCCATTGGGGATAACCATCTGGTTGAAGCAGTGGTAACCGCTTTGGAAGCGATCCAGAATCATTATCGGCTTGATGATGTTTTTGGTTTTGTTAAGACCGGCTTTTCACCGATTACCTTGTCTGAATGCGAAGATCTGGAAAACTATGCCCTGGAGTTTGGCATCCGGGGTAAACAATGGGAAAAGGAATTCACCAAGCTCAGCCAGAACCCGGCCCTGGAGCTGGGTCGTCTTAATGCCCTGCGCCTTAAACTGATCACGCCGCTGATTCAGCTAAAAGCTGTGATGAAGGCGGGTAGAACCTGTCAGGATTATACCAAAGCCCTCTATGAATTTCTGGTGGCCATCGAAACCCCGGAAAAAATTGAGGATCTGGTGGAACAGTTGTCAGAATCCGGCAATTATGAAGCGATGGAACTCTACCACCAGATCTGGAACATTTTAATGGAAGTTTTTGATCAGATTGTTGAAACGATGGGAAATGATGAAGCCACGACCGAAGAATATTTGCGGATTCTAAAAAGTGGTTTTCAGGGCTATCGGCTGGGAATCATCCCGCCTTATCGGGATTATGTCAGTATTACCGATTTACGCAGGAGCCGCAGCTCAGCCTTTGAGGTACTGATTGTTTTTGGCTTAAACGAAGGGAAAATCCCGGGAACCGGCACCGAGCCCAACCTTTTCTCAGATTTGGAACGGCAGATACTGGGCGCTCACCAGATCAGGCTGCAAAACAATCGCAGCTTTCAAATGGATCAGGAACGGTTTCTGGTTTATGATCTCTTATCGAAGCCCAAATCCCGGTTGGCCCTTTATTGGGCGTTAGCCGATATGGAAGGCAACAGTCAGCAGCCCAGCATTCTACTGAGCCAGATGCTTATGATCTTCCCGTCACTAAAGATTTTGTCAACTCTTAACGATGGGGTGGCAGCATTCTGGAATACCCTCAGTACGCCTGATGCGACCCTCTGGCATCTGATTAGCCACCTGCGTAACAGTCGATCTGAAGCCGATTCGGCGCAGCAGCAGGAAGAGGCGCTATGGGCCGAAGTGCAGCACTGGTATCAAAACAACCCGGACTACCAGCAAATCATCGGCAATCTGACGGAGGCCCTAAACTATGCCGGGGTTTCGCAGGCCATGACCGGTGCGGAGGCTACCGTTCTTTACGGCAAAAACTTGCGCACCAGTATTACCCGGTTGGAAACCCACCGCCAATGCCCTTTTTCCCACTATGTCAGATATGGCTTAAAACCTGAGAGTCGGCCCATTTATACTATTGCCGCGCCCGAAATCGGAACCTTGCTCCATGAACTGATCGACGGCTTTTTCCGGGAAGTTCATGACCAAAAACTGGACCTGCGGACCCTGCCTAAAGAGCGACGGGATACACTGCTAGAAGGGGTCATGGAAAGCTGTCTGCCGCAGATAAAAACCAATGTCTTTAACAGCACCGGACAAAACCAGTACCTGGGGAAAAAACTGGAACGGGTTGGCAAAAAGTCTGTTGATATCCTGGTTGCCCAACTGTGTGCCGGGGATTTTGAACCCCAGGCCACTGAGTTCTGCTTTGAACAGGAATTAAGTCTGCCGGATGCGAAACTGGGAGAAGTGAAGATCTATGGGAAAATTGACCGGCTGGACCTCTATGAAAAAGATGGTCAAACCTGGGTTAAGGTCATCGACTATAAAACCGGGAGTAAAAAGTTGGGTTATGATGATATTTATTATGGCCTTTCGCTCCAATTGCTGGTCTATCTGGATGGGGCCATGACAGTTATTGATGCCGAGGATATTCTGCCGGGTGGAACCTTCTACTTTTATGTTGATGATCCGATGCCGCGATTGGATTTTGGCGAGAATGTTCAGGCGGCGATCAATAAGTCCTTTAAACTCAATGGTCTGCTTCTCGATGACGAAATGGTCATCGCTGCCATGGATCATGATGCCGATTCCAAAACGTCGGACATTTTGCCGGTTTATCGATCGGAATTTAAGCTAAGTCGGGAGGAATTTGAAGGCATCATCGACTATGTCCGAAAAACCGTGGTTCGTCAGATCAAAAGCATTTACGAGGGTGATATTAAAGTCCGGCCTTATAAAAAAGGCCATGACTATGCCTGCCAGTATTGTGATTATAAGGGCATCTGTCAGTTTGATGACGCAATCACCCGGGGTGGTTATGAGGTACTGAAAGCAGCAATGAAGAAAGATCAGTTTTTTACGTTAATCGAGGAAGGAGAAACCGATGAAATGGACCAGTGATCAGTTAAAAGCGATAAAAAACCGTGAAACCAACATGCTCGTATCGGCCGCCGCCGGATCCGGTAAAACAGCCCTGCTGATTGAGCGAATTATTCGCATTATCCGGGAAGAAAAGGTGGGCGTCGATGAGCTGCTGATTCTGACCTTTACCCGGGGAGCAGCCGGAGAAATGAAGAATCGCCTCAGTCAGGCGCTGGCCAAAGAACTGGAAAACCCGGAAAATGATCGCAGCTTTTTAATGAAGCAATTAAATATTTTAGGGGGGGCCTCCATTTCCACCCTTCATTCTTTTTGCCTTGGTATTTTACGCCAGTATTTTCATAAGGGTGACATTGATCCTGGCTTTGCCATTGGCAACGATACTGAAATCGCGCTGATGCTTAAAGAAACGCTGGAAGAGGTTTTTGAAGACGAATACCAGCAGGCCATCACGAATGAAAATAGTGCGAATAAAAATATGGCGCAAAATAGTGAGGAAGAGTCCGAACAGAGTCGGAATAAAAACGAACAGTCCCTCGATTTTCTGGATCTAATTGAAAAATATAGTGGTAATAAAAATGATCAGGCCTTAAAAGACACCGTTGAAACCTTATATCGCTTTCTGGCCACCCAGCCAAACCCGGAAAATTGGAGCAATCAGGCCTTGTTGCTGTTTGATTGCGATGTCAAAAGCCTGGAAGATTCAGTGTGGGGATGTGCCTTAAAAAAAATAATTGAGACTGAGCTTCAGGGAGCCATCGATGCAGCCATCGAAGCCAGGAACTTAAGCACTGCTGTTGGTTTTGAGAAAACCCATGAGCAGAGCAAAAGCGAAGTGCAGATGCTTAAAGCGCTGGAAAAAACGATCAGCACCGATCTGGTGCAGGGATTGGAAGCCTTGAAATCGCTAAGTTACGAGCGCTTTAAAGGAGCGGCCAAGCAAGATAAAGAGCTGAATGAGCTGATCAAAAAATATCGTGATGAAGCCAAAACCAGTATGGTCAAACTACAAAAACGATTTGCCATCAATATCGATGAGATGGTCCAGGAGCTTAATAGCCTAAAAAAACCGATGGCCGATCTGGTTTTACTGACTCAGAAATTCTGGACTGCCTTTCAGGCGAAAAAAGCTCAGAAAAATCTGGTTGATTACAATGACCTGGAACAGCTGACACTAAAAATTTTAGGAGATCCGGAGGTGGCCGATGAGGTTCGCGCCCGGTATCGCTATATTTTTCTGGATGAGTATCAGGACACCAACGAAATGCAGGAAACCATCCTAAAGCGGATTGTTCGGGATAATAATTATTTTATGGTCGGGGATGTTAAGCAAAGCATTTACCGCTTTCGGCTGGCCGACCCGACCATCTTTATTAGTAAGTATGAAAGCTTTGGCAAAGATGAAAACCTCAATAACAGCCTGGTGACCCTCAATCAGAATTTCCGTTCCGCCCAGGGGGTGGTTAACAGTGTTAATGCTATCTTTGAGAAAATCATGAGTGTCGGGCTGGGGGAAATCAATTATGACGAACAGGCTCGGCTTAACAAGGGTCTGCCCCATGACGGACCCTATCAAAAAACTGAGATCCATATCATTGAAGAGCAAAAACAGGAAGCGGGAGAGCTTCAGGCGTTTGAGGAACAGGAAGATCTAACCGCAGTTGAAATTGAAGCCCGGTTTGTGGCTGAAAAAATTCAGTCTCTGGTGGGAACAACTTTTTTTGATACCCGAAACAATCAGGAGCGGGCGATCAACTATGGTGATTTTGGGGTGTTGATGCGCAGTGTGGCCGGACGCGGAGATGTTTATCTCAAGGTGTTTAGTGAAATGGGGATTCCTACCTATTTTGATGGTGGCACCAATTACTATGAGTCGCTAGAAATTACCATGATCCTAAACCTGCTTAACCTGATGGATAACCAGCATCAGGACCTGCCGCTGTTAAGTATTATGACCTCGCCGATTGGCAATTTTTCCACTACTGAATGCACCCGGTTGCGAATTGCTCACCCGCAGGGATTTTTTTATCAGGCGGTGGAAAGCTATTGCCAGCTCGAGTGTGATGAACTGTCTAAAAAACTGGGCCGTTTTTATCAAAAACTGACGGCTTGGCGAAATCAATCCAAGCTCATGCCAGTGGAAGATTTTCTCTGGAAAATCTATCTGGAATCCGGCTATTATGCCTTTGTGGGAGCTCTACCTGGCGGCGAACAGCGACAGTGCAATTTGCGAATCCTGCTTAAGCGGGCCGGGGACTATAAAAAATCCACCCTTAAAGGGCTGTATCAATTTATTCGCTTTGTCGAAAACATGAAAAAGCACAAGCAGGATATTTCGCCCCCGGCGATGGTCAGTAATCAAGAGACGGTGGTGCGACTGATGACTATCCATAAAAGCAAGGGGCTCGAATTTCCGATTGTCATTCTTTCTGGTACCGGTAAGGGTTTTAATAAGCGCAGCAATTACGCCCAGGTGTTATTCCATAAGGATCTGGGAATTTGTCCGGACTATGTCAATCTGGAAAAACGGTATAAGCATAATTCATTGGCTAAAGAGGTCTGCAAGGCCCAGAGCAATCAAGAAATGCTTTCCGAAGAAATGCGCCTGCTTTATGTCGGGATGACCCGGGCCGAAGAAAAGCTGGTGATTGTCGGGACCGTAAAAAATCATGACAAAGCCAGGCAAAAATGGCATAACGAACCGGACGAGTATCACCTCCTTAATGCCGCCAGCTTACTTGACTGGGTGATGATGGGGGTATTGGCTGGGCGGGACCCCAGTGAGACGAATCCGGAGTTAGCAGATTTTACGATTGCTTATCATCAGGGGACTCAATTCACGGAAAAACAGGCGCTGGAAAGAGAAGATCGGAAGGACCCGGCGAATGAGTTACAGGCAATTGATCCGGAGATGGAAACACCTGCCGCAGTACCGGAAAAGTTGACAACCAGTATTTCTCAGGCTGATCGGGAGGCGATTTTCCAGCGGCTTAATTTTCTATATCCAGTCAAAGCAGAGAATGAACTCCCCAGTAAGATGAGTGTGACCGAAATTAAAGATTATCAAAAAGCTGATTTGACGCGTCAGCAGGAAAAAATCAGAAAGCTTTCTAAGAAGCAGGAGAAGCCCAAGTTTTTAGAACAAAAACAGACCGACTTCACCGCCGCTCAACGGGGCTCGGCCCTTCATCTTTTAATGGAAGTGGTCAATTTAAAACCGATCCGGGAGGAACTGTTTAGTAGTGGACAAGCCGCTTTGCCGTTGTTTCTTAAAAAGTATCTGGTCAATCAGATTGAGACCCTGATTCACAAAGAATTTTTGCCGGCAGCCTTGGCCAGAACCATTAGCGTCGATAAACTGATCAGCTTTTATACCTCCGCTCTGGGGATTAGGTTATTATCGGCCGAAAAAATCAGGCGCGAGATTCCCTTTAACTATGCTTACGATCCGGCTGAAATCCGGTTAGAATGGACGGACATCCGCGAAAAGATCATCGTTCAAGGGATCATTGATTGTGCCTTTATGGAAGACCAAAAATGGGTCATTATCGACTATAAGACAGATTATTTTAAAGACCCCCTTCAGCGGGAGCAAGTACTTAGAGGTTACGAAATTCAGATCAATCTGTATGCAAAGGCCCTGACCGAATTAACTGGCGTCCCGGTTAAGGAAAAGATAATCGGATTGATTACCTTAAACGAAGCGATCAGCATAGTGTGAGAGATTTCGTGACAGACTGAATTATTTAACCGGGAATGGGTGTTTTATTAATAAAAGCATGATAAAATATAAAAAACCTTGTTTTAGGCATGGCCGGGAAAACAGCTCTCTGGTCATTACCGCGCGGTTATTGGCAATCAATGACCAGCAAACAATTTTATTTAAAAGGATACATTAATGAAAGCATTGCAAAAAGACACATTCAGAGAAATCAAAAAATCAAAAAACCGTTTTTTATCCATCGTTGCGATCATTGCTCTGGGCATCTGCTTTTTTGTAGGGGTTAAAACAACCGGCCCCAGCATGAAATATACAGTCAGTCAGTACTATCAAAACCAGCAACTGATGGACATGCGTCTGGTCTCGACCTATGGTTTTTTGCCGGCGGATGTGGACGCGATTAAAAATTCTCCAGGCGTGGCGACGGTGATGCCCGGCTATTCGGCGGATGTCATTATTGAGCGGGGCGATAAACGCCCTGTGATCAAATTGATGGCCTATAAGGAAGACCAGGCCCTGAATCAACCACTGCTGGTGGCAGGGCGCCTGCCGGAAAATGAAGACGAACTGTTGTTGGAACAGCCTCAGGAAGCTAAGGGCATGGGTGCTTCCAGTTATACTTACCAACTGGGTGAAACGATCAAGCTATCCTCGGAGGTTGGCGATAAAGCCCTATCTGATTCGATCAAACGGGATACCTTCACCATTGTCGGTTTTGTTAGATCGCCCCAGTATGTGTCGATTGAGCGCGGCAGCACCTCGGTTGGCCGGGGCGAAGTCGATTATTATAGCTTTATTCCCGCAGAAAACTTTGTCTTTGAACGGTATACTGAGGTTTATCTCTTATCACAGGCCACTGCCGACCATGTTGATCCCTTTTCAACTGAATACGAAGAAGCCATTGGGTTCCTGGAGAAACAATTGGAAGCCCTGGGTATTTTGCAGCTGGAAATCAATCACGATGATATTTTGGCTAAAGCTCAGGTAGAACTGGATAAGGGCCGGGCCAAGTACAACGATGGGGTGACCCAGTTTAATGACGGGATGGCTCAGGGAGAGGCCAGTTTGAATGATGCCAAAAACCAGTTAATTAACGGCGAGGCCGCCCTCAGGGCTGGCTGGAACGAGTATAACACCATGATTGCCCAGACTCAGGCCCAACTTGCCGACGCCAAGAATCAGATCATTCAAGGTGAGGCAGATCTGACTCGTGGGGCTGATACCTTAAAACAGGAACTGGCAAATGGTGAGGCAAAGCTGGAAACCCTGCGCCAGGGCATCACCGACTTAAGACACGGAATTGCTAAAATGGAAACTCAGGACCCCTCCGGTCAGTTACCGGAGCTGGAAGCCCAGTTGGCGGAGCTGGAAAACCAGATTGCCCAGGGTGAGTCAGCACGGGCAGATCTGGAGGTCCAAAGCGCGGCAGTCGAAGCCCAGATTCAGAGTCTGGATCCGACTGACCCGGATTATCCGGCCCAACTGGCGGAACTGGAAGCTCAGTTGAATGAAATCAACAGCCGGATTATTGAGGTTGAAGCAGGTTTAGCCCAGGTTTACGCCGCAAAAGAGCAGATCAACCAGGGGATTGAAGCGATTTATGATTTTTCTGCCCAACTGACCGGAATGAAAAATCAACTGGCTGAGTTGGAAACAACCCTGCCCCAGGCCGAAGCCGCTCTGGCCCAAGCTGCTATTGACGGCGAGAATCAGTTATCAGCAGGATGGGCTCGCCTGGCTGATAGTAAAAACCAATTAAGCGCTGGAGTTGCGGCCTTTGAAGCCGGCCGGGAAGAAGGACGCAGTACCCTGATTGCGTCCCAGAATCAATTGGATGAAGGATGGGTGAAACTCCGCGATGGGGAAGCCCAGTTGGCAATGAAACGGGCAGAGGGCGAAGCCGAACTGGCCAACGCCGCTAATGATTTAGCAAAGGCCGAAGCTAAAATTAATGATTTGGAGTTTGGAAAATGGTATCTGTATAACCGTGACGACAATCCCGGTTATACCAGTTACGGTGAAGACGCAAAGCGGATTGATAATATTTCCGGCGTGTTTCCACTGATTTTTCTACTGGTAGCTGCCCTGGTTTCCTTTACCACGATGACCCGGATGGTGGAAGAGCAGCGCACCCAGATTGGTACGCTTAAAGCATTGGGTTACCGCCATGATCAGATCGGTTCGAAGTTTTTTGTCTATGCCTTATTAGCTGGCAGTATCGGCTCGGTGATTGGACTGATTGTCGGCATCAATACATTGCCGTATTTAATCGCCGGAGCCTATGGTTTGCTTTATCAGGTGCCGGATTTAATTATTGCACCGCCATGGATACCGCTTTTAATTTCTTGCTTGATTGCGATTTCCGGTACTGTGGTGGCAGCTGTGATCGTTACCTATTACGAGCTCAAAGAACAGCCTTCAGAGCTGATGCGGCCCAAGGCACCAAAGATTGGAAAACGGATTTTCCTTGAGAGTATTCCCTTTATCTGGAAACGGCTGGGCTTTATTGAGAAGGTCACTGCCCGTAACCTACTGCGTTATAAGGGTCGGTTTTTTATGACCGTGATTGGGATCGCCGGATGTACCGCTCTGATTCTGGCTGGCTTCGGGCTTCAGGATGCGATTTTCGCGATGATTCCCCGACAGTTTGAGAACATTACGGTTTTTGATGGTTACATGGCGTTAAAAAATGAAGAAACCCTAGTTGAAAAGGCGGACTTCAAAAAAATATTAGAGAATGATCCCCGCTTTAGTGAAAATATGTTGGCCCATCAAGCCAAGATGACCGTTGAAAAAACCGGAACGGGTAACGGCAAAGCGGCCTATCTGTTTGTGCCGGAAACAGCGGAGCAGATTAATACGTTTATTCATTTGCAAAACAGAAAATCAGCAGAAGCGATAAATTTAGAAGAGGCGGGTGCCGTTTTATCAGAAAAAGTTGCCGGCAGTCTGGGACTGAAGGTGGGCGATACCATCCGGGTCTACAATGAGGACGAAAGCCATGAAGTGGTATTAGGAGCGATTACTGAAAACTATCTCGAAAATTATCTTTATTTATCGCCAGCAGTTTATGAAGAAGCCTTTGGAAAAGAGCTGATGGTTAATATGGCTTATGTTAATATTCCCGATGCCAACACCGATCTGGAAGATGCCATTGCCAGTGACTGGCTGGCCAGAGATGGGGTGGTAGCAGTAAACTTTACTGGAAATATTGTTAAATCATCTGCTGACAGCATCAGCAGCTTGAGCATTGTCGTCGTCGTGATGCTGCTTTCGGCCGGAGCCCTGGCAGCGGTGGTGCTTTATAACCTGACCAACATCAATATTTCCGAACGGGTTCGAGAAATTGCCACCATTCGGGTTCTGGGGTTTTATGATATGGAGGTGTATAAGTACATTTTCAGGGAGAATGTTGTTTTATCGGTGATCGGAATCATCGTGGGTCTGTTTTTAGGCGTTTTACTTAATGGCTTTATTATTAACACCGTCGAAACAGATATTGCCATGTTTGCCCGGGGCATTGAGCCCACCAGCTTTATTTACTCGGTGGTCTTTACGCTGGCCTTTACCTTTATCGTCAATATTCTGATGACGCCAATTATTAAACGGATCAGCATGGTGGAATCACTTAAATCAATCGAATAAAATCGAATCAAAAAAGCCGACTGGAAATAGACATTTCCTGTCGGCTTTAAATTTATTAACTCAATTAGAGATTAAGGGGGGGGGAGCGCTTAAAATCAGGTCGGGTTGACGATAAACGCGTCACCGGAGGTATTAAAGGTGCTCCCTTTGGGTAAGGTCATAATTTCAATGCTTTCGAGCCGGTAGCCGTAGCCGGAGCTACCGGATTGTTCGCCATTAGCCGCCCAACTCAACCAGCCCAAATTTTCAACATGGGTACGGTAATAAATATCAAATTGATCAGCATCGGGACCGGTTAGATTAATCTCTATCGCTTCCAGGCGAAGACCAGCTCCAGAAGTGCCACTGAGATCACCGTTATTGCGCCATTCCTGCCAGCCCACATCCTGGATATGGGTTCGATAGGTTACGCCGACGTCATAACCGGGATTATCCAAGGCAATCTGAATCGCCTCCAAACGGTAACCTAAACCCGAGGTGCCGCTGAGTTCACCGTTTCGTTTAAACACGTCTTCCCAACCAAGGTTTTGAATATGGGTTTTATATAAGGCGGTTAATGATTTATCAGCTATTACCGTTGCAAGAGCGCGATCCAATTGGATCAAGCCATAGCCAAAATAATCATCTTTCCCCGGAGCACCAAGATCGAGAGCAGTGGAAGTCAGTGCGGCTTCCACCTGGTCGGCATTTAAGCTCCCATTGGCGGCCAGTAAGACCCCACAGGCACCGGCAACGATGGGAGAAGCGAAAGAGGTGCCACTATCATTTATATAGTCGCCATCAATAGAAGTCGTGTAAACATCTTCTCCGGGAGCAGCCAGATCGACCATCGTGTTATACTGAGAAAAGGCGGCCCGGTCATTGAAACGGGTGGTTGCCGCCACCGAAATGACGCCGTCGTAAGAAGCGGGGTAAGATGACAATCCGGTTTTGGGATCATTTGCTTCGCCCTCATTTCCTGAGGAGGCCACCAGCACCTTACCTCTGTCTTTGGCATATTGAATAGCAGCCGCTTCGCTGTTGTTGTAATCATAACCACCATAGCTCATGTTAATGACTTTGATGTCGGAACGATCAGCAGCATCCATCAGGGCAGCGCAGATATTGGCAACCGAGAGGCCTTTGGCACCGACCCGATAGGGGGCAATTTTTACATTGGCCGTTCCGGCCACACCAGAGAGTCCAATGCCATTATTAGCAGTAGCGGCAATAAAACCGCTAACCAGGGTTCCGTGACCGTCCTGATCTAAAACAGTGCTACTTTTGGTGACATAGTCATAACCGGCAATAATGCGGCCAGTCAGATCGGGGTGATTGGTATTGAGTCCGGTGTCTAAAACCGCGACGCCAACGGTTTTGGCATTTGAGACTTGGTCCCAGGTTTTATCGGTGCCGATGCTTTGAAACTGCCACGCTTTGCAATCGGTAACATAAGGATCATTGGGGAGCGAATAGGTTTTTAGCGTATCATTGCGATCAACTGCTAAAACATTGGGGTTCTCACTGATCGTTTTAATCAATGCATCAACATCGACATCGCTTTTTACCTCCAGAATATCGACCCGATCAGATACGGTTTCTCCTTTAGCGACCGCATTAGTGGATAATGACAGGCTCTTAACATTAAGGGGACTTGAATCTCTGTAAATAATAACGATCTGCTGACTTGTATTGTCGTCACTTTCCAGATCAGGAAGTTCGGACAAGGTGTTAATGTTCATTTGATTGTTCACACTCATTTCACTGGAATTAGAAAGAGTATCAGTTTGAATGGATTCATTTGCCAGGGTAGGTACCGACAAAGAAAGCATCAACATCACGATACTAAAAATAATCAGGTAGGGTTTCATTTTTCGTTTCATGGAATCTCCTCGGATATTTAATAGGTCTAAAAACAGGTTCTCAGACGCGCAAGTTTCTAACCTGAATTATATCATAATTAGCCAGTGATTACCTTAGATGTAACTTGAAATAATCGTTTAAAAGAGGATGATTCGGGAATAAAAAAGCATGGCTTGCGAATAGGTTTATTAAGACGAGCAGTCGTTTCATCAAATGAAAAAGATGGCGATACTTCGCGAAGCGCTTAACGACAAAGTCGAATATTTCCACCTTGTTCTTCTTTCAAATAAACTATTTGCGTGTTAGAATGATTACGATTGAAACGAATACCGCTTACCAGACAGAAAAATTATTTCTGGCTGGAATCAAATGAAAAGGAAGAAAAGATGAAAAGAGAAAACAAGATGAAAAAATTAGTGATCCTGATGGGTTTAATCATGGTGATGATTTTTAGCTTTACCGCTTGCCAGGCAAAACCGGCAGAACCGCAAACCGTGAAAGTTGGCACCTTGGCTGGACCAACCGGTATGGGCATGGCAGAAATGATTGTTAATGGTGTGGATCTGGGCGAAAATGTCACCACCGAATTCACGGTGGCCAGTGCTCCGGATCAGTTGACAGCCAGTGTCATCAGTGGCGAATACCAAATTGCCGCACTGCCCAGTAATTTAGCCGCCGTGCTGTTTAATAAAACTGAAGGTCAGGTCGTTCTGGGATCAGTCAATACCCTGGGAGTGCTTTATATTGTGGCCGATGAAACCGCTGGCGTTACCAGCATCGCCGACTTAAAAGGAAAGACCATTGTGGCCAGTGGCCAGGGATCGACACCGGAATATGTGCTCAACTATTTACTGGAGAAAAATGGATTGACCCCAGGTGTAGACATCACGATTAATTATGTGGCTGAGCACAGTGAAGCAGTGGCTCAATTAGTTGCCGGACAGGCTACGATTGCCATGCTGCCGGAACCATTTGTGACCACCGTTACAGCAAAGAAACCGACAATCAAAATAGCAGTGGATCTATCAAAAGCCTGGGCAGAAGCCAGTAACGGTTCGCAATTGCAAATGACAGCCGTCGTTGTTAATAAGGAATGGGCAGAAACCAATCCCCAGGTGCTAAAGCAGTTTATGGAAGCCTATGAAGCATCCGTCAAGACAGTGAATGACGATCCCGCTGAGGGGGCAAAAAATATTGTGGCCGCAGGGATTATGGCCGACGCAGCATTGGCAGAAAAAGCGATTCCAAATTGTAATATCGTCTTCATTCCGGTTAAAGAGGCACAGCAATCTTTAAATGAGTACTATACCATATTAGCCGGATTTGAACCAAAGGCTGTGGGAGGAAAAGTTCCTGGTGAAGATTTCTACGTTCTTGGAAAATAACCAAAATAAAACGAAATGGATCAGCAAGATTGGAGTGGCCTTTTTCTGGGTGCTCCTCTGGGCCTTGGCAGCCCGGTGGGTAGACAGCCCACTGGTGCTGCCATCGCCGCTTAAAACCCTGAAAGGTGTGATAACCCTGGCTGGGGATTTTGAGTTTTTTGTGAGCATCGGGGTCACCTTGCTCCGAGTATTTGGCGGGGTTTTTATTTCAGTGGTACTGGGTCTGGTGCTGGGTTTGGCTGGGGGGCTCAACAAACCCTTTTATGGAATCATGAATCCCTTTGTCAGTACCATCAAGTCGCTACCGGTGGTTTCGGTGATTATTCTAATCAACTTATGGATCGCCTCTGGTTTGGTACCGCTGGTGGTTACCTTTCTGGTCTGCTTCCCGGTGACCTGGACAAATGTGGTGCAAGGGGTGAGAAGCACCGATCACAAGTTGCTGCAGATGGCAAAAATTTATAATGTGGAGCAATCTAAAATAATCCGCGATATTTATGTGCCATCGATAAAACCCTATGCAGTATCCGCGCTGATGAGCGCCATCGGTTTGGGGTGGAAGGTTACCGTCACCGCCGAGGTTTTGGCCAATGCCTTGCCGTCTATCGGGATGAATCTGTATTACGCAAAAATTTATCTGGAAACCGATTTGCTTTTTTCCTGGACCCTGGTGATTGTGATCTGCAGCCTTGCCATTGAAAAGATGACGCTCTATGTGATCGGAAATCGTCAAAAGGGAGGCAGTCAATGTCCATTATCATAAAAGACCTCGGTAAAAAATATGGGCAAGAGACTATTTTTAAAGACTTTAATCTGGTATTTGAAAAAAATAAAATCACGGGCATTCTGGGACCTTCCGGAGCCGGAAAAACGACCTTGCTTAATCTTTGCGGTGGCTTGGAGCAGCCCGATCGGGGAACCATTGAAGGCATTAATCCCCAGGCAATCTCCTATATTTTTCAGGAACCACGGCTGCTGCCCTGGCGAACGGTCCGGGAGAATCTGCGCTTTGTTTTTAAAGCAAGGGCGATTAAAAAACCTGGCTCCCATGAACGTGAGATTGATGCCATGCTGGAACGCGTTGGTTTGACTACCGTTGGGGACTATTATCCCCACGAGCTCAGCGGTGGCATGCGTCAGCGGGTATCCATTGCCCGGGCCTTTCTATATCCTTCCGAATTACTATTGATGGATGAACCATTTAGCAGTCTCGACAGTTCACTAAAAAACCGGCTGATGGATGACTTTTTAAAAATTTGGGAGCAGAACAAACGAACGGTGATCTTTGTCAGTCATCAAGAAGATGAGATCAGGCACTTAGCCGATATTATCCTGACCTTTTCGGATAAACCAGTTCAAGTTTTAAAAAAAGAAAGATTAACGTAATGGTGCAAAACAAACAATTTAAAAAACTGTAAAGGCTTACCTGATGAAAAACTGATGTTCTTATGTTAAACTATCCTTATGTTAAACGAATGAGTCACATCGAGTTAAAAAATATGAAGAATAAGAAATGGGGTAAACCATGGATATAAAACTAATCGCACTGGATATGGACGGGACTACGCTACAAAAGGATTATATGTCAATTTCAGAAAGAACCCGAATTGTTCTGGCTAAGGCCATTGCCAAAGGCATTCATGTGGTTCCATCGACAGGACGGATCTTGGGTCAATTGCCGGAATCGGTGGTGAGTATTCCGGGAATTAATTATGCCGTGACCTCGAATGGGGCGGCGGTAACCAATTTAAGTACCAAAGAAGTGATCAGCAGCAACTATCTGGGGTCTGGCAGCGTCAAAAAGATTATGAAGACACTGACCCGCCGAAACTTATTTTGTGAGGTTTATTATCAGGGCCAATCCTACGGTGAGCGCCGTTATTTTGATATGATTGGTGATCGGAATGAATTGTCAAAGGATCTGATTGCCTTTATTCGCAGCAATGCCAGAGCCGTTGATAATGTGTTGGATTTTACTACGGAACATGCTTCCGAAATCGAAAAAATTAATATTCCTTTGCTCAGTGACAATAACCTGCGGGTGCTCTGGCAGAAGTTTTCTCAAATTCATGGTGTGACGCTGACCAAAGCGATTTCAAACAACATTGAGGTCAATCATCGTTCGGCCAATAAGGGCGATGGGTTAAAACAGCTTTGTCGGATCTTAAAATTAGCACCGGGAAATGTAATGGCAATCGGAGACAGCGACAACGATCTGCGGATGTTGGAGTTTGCCGGCCTCAGTGTTGCCATGGGGAATGCGTCAGAGGAAATTAAAGCCTTGGCCAACCATGTTACGCTACCCTTCTATGAGGATGGGGTTGCCCATGCCATTGAGAAGTTTGTATTGGCTTAGTAAATAATTAAGGAGATCATTATGAATAAAAAAGCTATCATCGCCGACAAGGCACCGGCTGCAGTGGGACCTTATTCCCATGCGTACTTAGTTGGAGAGACCCTGTATACCTCAGGTCAGTTAGGACTGATCCCTGAAACTGGTGAGTTGGAGAATGGCGTCGCAAAGCAGGCCCAAAGAGGTTTGGACAATTTAAACGCTGTTTTAGAAGAAGCTGGGTTTAGTCGACAGGATATCGTTAAAACGACGATATTTTTGGCTGATATGGCAGACTTTGCCATGGTTAATGATATTTACGCCGCTTTTTTTGAAGGTCAGGCTGAGTATCCGGCTCGATCCTGTGTGCAGGTAGCTGCTTTACCCAAGGCTGCCCGCTTTGAAATTGAAGCGATTGCAGCTAAATAAAACGCCAGGACTTAAAAAAATAGTGATAATAAGGAACCCATGGCCATCTTGTTACGACAGATGACCATGGGTATCTTTCTGGCCAATCAAATAAAGAGAGGGATATTGTGAATAAAAAACTGGAGAACTATGTGACCCTGGTGGATTTTTTAGCAGAATTTATGGGAGAAAATACGGAAGTTGTTCTCCATGATATGACCGACTGGCATCATTCGGTGGTCGCCATACGCAATGGGCAGATCAGCGGACGAAAGGTTGGCGATCCGATTACGGAAACAAACTTAAGAATTCTTCGCAGTGAGGTGCATAAAAAAGTACCCTATATGAATAATGATCCCAAAAAATTCAAGAAAAAAGAATCGATCAAATCGGCGTCCTGGTTTATCAAGGACGAAAATGACGTTCTGATTGGCATGATCTGTATCAATTCGGATAGTCATGAACTCATTGCCGCCCGGGATCTTTTAGACAAGATGATCCGTCCGCCACTGGTTGAAAATGAACAAAAGGAAAAAGGACCCGAAAAAATAAATATTGATGTAAAAGAACTGGTGGATAATAATCTCAATCATATTTCCCAGGATTTGCTTAAAAAACTAAAACTCTTATCCAAGGATGAAAAAGTCGAGCTGGTGGGGAAACTGGATGAAATGGGAACATTTTCGGTTAAGGGAACCATCTGGTATCTGGCCAAGTGCATGGGCGTTTCGGTCCCCACCCTTTACCGCTATCTTTCACTTACTAAAAAATAATTTTAGGGACAGGATGCATGCTTAATTTAAGTAAGTAACAGACATTGGTCTACACGGAACGTTAAAATGATTAAAGCTAACCTTAACCAAAATAAAAATAAATTAATTTTTGTTTAATCGTTTACTTTTTGATAGAAAGATGTTATATTGATAACAATAATTCTCATTTTCACAATAATTTCCAGGGGGACCTCAGGCTATGCCTGAGGTTTTTCCTTTTTTGGCGTGTTTGGCTGGACACGATTTGCAGTTCGGATAAATTGAGTCTTAAATAAAGCTTGTTTCAAGGTATCCCCTGGTGATAGAATTTACAAATCTTAAAAAATAGCATATAATATTGAAAGAAGAAAAGAGTGAAAAAAATGCGCAAATACAATAGAGAGTGGGGTGCAATATGACAAGTCAGTTAGATAAAGATAATCTGCCTGAGCATATAGCCATAATCATGGATGGAAACGGCCGTTGGGCAAAAGCAAAAAATCGACCCCGTTTATTTGGCCATAATGCCGGCATGAAGACATTGAAAAAAATTGTCCGGGCATCCTCAGATGTCGGCATAAAGATAATTACGATGTATGCTTTTTCCACTGAAAATTGGAAACGGAGTCCCGAAGAAGTCACGGGGTTGATGAATATTGCGGTTGAGTATTTCCATAAAGAAGTTGGGGAATTACATGAAAACAATGTCAAAATCAACGTCATTGGAGACATGAACGGGTTAACAAAAAAAGTTCGGGAAGCCGCTGTGAAAGCCATGGACACCACCGCTAAAAACACTGGCCTGGTACTTAATATTGCCCTGAACTACGGGAGCAGAGACGAAATTGTCCAAGCCGTGAAGGGCCTTATGGCCCTGGGGATAAGCCCGGAAGCGGTGAGCGAAGCCCAGATCAGCGCGCATCTTTATACCAAAGGTCAGCCTGATCCGGATCTGCTGATTCGAACCGGTGGGGAAAGTCGGCTGAGCAATTTTATGCTATGGCAGATGGCCTACTGCGAATTTATGTTTACCGACATTTATTGGCCAGACTTTGAAGTCGCAAATTATTATGAAATGATCGCAAATTATCAGAGAAGGAATCGTCGTTATGGATCGGCCGAGTAGCAGTTTGGAGAGCCGCCGGGCGGAACGATTAAGAGGTGCGAGCAGACGGGCTGAAAAGAGTTCCATGAAAACCCGAATCTGGACCGGGGTTATTGGTCTGCCGCTGCTCATTATTATTTTGTATACAGGGGGATTTATCCTGGTCATTGGTGTGTCCTTTCTGGCTTTTGTCGGGACGATGGAGTATACCCGAGCTGTCAACAAAATGATTCACCCTAGAATTAATGTCTTTCTGATGATTATTTTGTCGATTATGCTAATGGTGACCATCAAATTGGATTATTATTTTCTGATGCCGGTTTTGCTGGTAGCCTTTATTATTATTTTCTGTTACGAAATTTTATCGGGAAATGTTGAGATTTCGCGCGGTAGTGCCACTTTGATGGGGCTCATATATGTACCGATTATGTTTGGTCATCTGTTTCTTTTTGAAACTGTCAACAAAGGCGCCTACTATATGTGGCTGATTTTTGTGATCGCGTTCACAACCGATACGGCAGCCTATTTTATTGGGAAATCCATCGGCAACAGAAAGATTGCGCCCCTGATCAGCCCCAAAAAAACCATCGCCGGATCGGTTGGCGGAGTCATTGTTGCGGCACTGAGTACCATCCTTTATGGAACCATTTTAAGTTCTTACTTTAGTTTTGTTTTGCCCTGGTATTTATACCTGATTGTTGGCGTTTTTGGAAGCATTGCCGGACAATGCGGGGATTTGACAGCATCGATGATCAAGCGCAAAGCCAAAATAAAAGATTTTGGCACCATTTTGCCCGGTCATGGTGGAATTTTGGATCGCTTTGACAGCATCCTCTTTATCATTCCTCTTATTTATATTTTTGCCAAATTAACCATTGGCATCGCGTAGGTGAAAATTTGAATTTATATACGATCCTTATTACATTGCTTATTTTGTGTGTCTTAGTGATTGTTCATGAGCTGGGACATTTTATGGTGGCAAAAAAAACTGGCATCTTCGTCGAAGAATTTGCTATCGGCATGGGACCAAAATTATTTAGTAAACAAGGTAAAGAAACACTATTTACCGTTCGAGCCTTTCCAGTCGGGGGATTTTGCAAAATGCGGGGCGAAGAGCCAGCATTTGATGAAGAAGGCAACCTGCTTCCTAAAGATCCCAATATCCCCATCGATCCCCGCAGCTTTGAAGCAAAAAGCCGGGGTGAAAAGCTGCTGGTGTTAGTGGCCGGTTCGGCCATGAACATTATCTTTGCCCTTGTCTGTCTGATTGTGGTGGCCTTATTTACCGGTCACACCAACATCTTTGACGCCATAGGTACCGCCTTTTTAAATACCTGGCGGTTTTCCGGTCTGATTTTTCAGAGCTTCGGGATGTTGTTTACGGGTCAGGTGGGCTTGGATCAGCTGGCTGGGCCGATTGGAATGGTATCGATGGTCGATACCTTTTTGCAAAGCGGGTTGGTTATTTTGCTGGCCTTTACCGCCATGTTAAGTGTCAATTTGGGGATTATCAACCTGTTTCCACTGCCAGCCCTGGATGGTGGTCGAATTTTTATCCTCCTGATTGAAATGGTGGTGCGTCGGAAACTCAGTCCGGAATGGGAATTAAAAATTAACTACTTTGGATTTATTGCCCTGATTGCCCTGGCGGTCCTGATTGCTGTGAATGATATTATGCGGCTGGCAGCATAGGAGAACGATGTGAAAAAACGAAAAGAAACCCGGGTGGTGAGGATTGGAGCAACTGCCATTGGCGGAGAAAATCCCATTGCCATCCAGTCAATGACCAATACCGATACCCGAAACAGTGTTGCAACAATTGCTCAGATTACGGCTCTGGAAGCCGCCGGGTGTGAGATTGTCCGGGTCGCAGTTCCTGATGAAGCGGCGGCCCAGGCTATTACTGAGATAAAAAAAGGAATTCATATTCCGCTGGTGGCTGATATTCACTTTGACTATCAACTAGCCCTGACCGCTATGGAAAATGGGGTTGATAAGTTGCGCATTAATCCGGGTAATATTGGTTCGGAAAAAGGCATTCGGGAAATTGTTGCGATGGCGACCGAACGCGGTATTCCGATTCGAATTGGGGTGAATGCCGGCTCCCTGGAAAAAGAAATTCTAGCCAAAAATAAGGGTCGAGCTACCCCGGCCGGGATGGTCGAATCAGCGGTACGGCACATCCGAATTTTAGAAGATGCCGGCTTTGATAACATCGTGGTTTCAATGAAGGCTTCAGATGTCCGGTTTACCATCGCGTCTTATGAACAATTTTCACAAAAGTATGATTACCCCTTGCATCTGGGGATCACCGAGGCTGGAATCCTGCGAAGCTCAGCCGTTAAATCGGCGATGGGCATCGGCTATCTGCTACTAGATGGGTTAGGGGATACGCTGCGCGTGTCGATAACTGGCGATCCGCTCGAAGAAATTGATGTGGCTCGCGATATTCTTAGCGGCATCGGTCTTTACAGTGGTCGACGACCCCGGGTGGAAGTTATCTCCTGTCCCACCTGTGGTCGTACCGAAATTGATTTAATCGGCATTGCTAAAGAAATCGACCGGCAGCTGAGAACGGTTGAAAAAGACCTCCGGGTGGCTGTGATGGGGTGTATTGTGAATGGTCCCGGCGAAGGCAAGGCGGCTGATATTGGCATTGCCGGGGGAAAAAATAAGGCGGTGCTATTTAAAAAGGGTGAAATTATAAAAAGCATTGCCGAGGATGAAATCATCTCGGTATTATTAGAAGAAATAGAAAAAATGTGAGGCGAGATCTTTGAGTATTTTAACCCGACGACAAGAACGATTTAAGAAAATAATAGCAGACTATCATCTGATCACCGATAGTATAAAAATCAATTCCGCTAAAGAGGAATTGATTTTTAAATTTTCAAGTCCTAAAAAACAAACCGATACCGAATTTATAAAAACCGCAATGCAGGAAATTTTTGATTATGCAAAAGCCTTGCAAGTTGAGGTTGCACCCCTTAAATATCAGGATGGTAAGCATCTGTTGGCCACCGATAGCAAAGGGGTCTGTCAGCTACTGGTGGGGATCAATCAAAAGATTACCAACATCCTACTTATTAATACCTTGATTGCCGAAGGCAATACCTTTTATGTCAGGGGACGATCCACTGGTGAACTGGATGGCGAAGCACTGGCGATTTTTTCCAGTCGTTTCAAGCGATTAATCGCCGAACACTATGGTCTGGAAGCCGAATTGGTGGTGCGTTTCACCGATGATGATTCAGTGGCCCAAAAAAGTCAGCAGGATCTGGAAAAACGATTGGCTGCCATTAAGCCGGTTAGTCCCAGTTCAAGTGGATCAGCGAATGGCTCCAACCAGGCCAAGCTTCCCAAGGCTGAAAAACCGGGGGATGTGGTCACCGGAAAAAAGATAACCCATACCTGGGAATGGCTTAAAAATGTCGATTTTAATATCAATGGCGAATCCGAAGGTAAAAGTCTGGTTATTAAGGGCTGGGTTTTTGGGGTCAATACGCGGCCGCTAAAAAACAATAAGACCCTGCTGACCTTTAATATTACCGACAATACCAACAGTATCACCTGTAAAATCTTTACCGACAAAGAAGAAGTCATTGCCGGCATTAAAGAAGGCGGTTGGTATCTGGTTGAAGGTAAGATTAATTATGACGAATATTCTCAGGAAATGATGTTTTATCCCCGCAATATCAACCTTTCCAAAGAAACCATTAAAACCGATGATGCCCCGGTCAAGCGGGTGGAGCTTCATCTACATAGTCAATTCAGTGCCATGGATGCGGTCAGTAAGGTCGAGCAGATTATGAAGCAGGCTTCTAATTTTGGACATGACATCATTGGCATTACTGATCACGGAGTGCTACAGGCTTATCCGGAAATGATGGAACTGGGACGAAAGAAAAAAATCAAGGTGCTCTATGGGGTCGAAGGTTATCTGGTTGAAGATCAGCTAAACATGGTTTATGGCGATCAGGATCAGGATTTCTGCGGCGAATTTACTTTTTTTGATTTAGAAACGACCGGTCTGGTGCCGGGAAACCACAAGATTATTGAAATTGCTGCGGTGCGGATTAAGAATAAACAAATTGTCAATAGCTTTTCGACGTTGGTGAATCCCCATTGTGAAATACCGGCATTCATTACTAATCTGACCAATATTACCAATCAAATGGTGGCTGATGGGATGGAAGAGCGGGAGGCGTTGGAGCAGTTTCTGGAGTTTGCTGGCGAGACCATTCTGGTGGCCCACAATGCTGCTTTTGATATGAGCTTTTTAAACAAAGCTTTAGCCGACCACGGCATCAACCGCGAAAATACGGCCGTTGATACCCTGGCGATGTCCCGGTGTCTGCTAACCCAGATTACCCGGCATAACTTAAAAAAACTTTGCTCTTATTTTAAAATTGCGATTCAAAATCATCACCGGGCCCTTGATGACGCCGCCGCCTCGGCCAAGGTGTTTGTCAAGCTTCTGGATCTGGCTGAGAAAAAAGGTTGTACCTCGATCCAGACCCTTAACACCCTGTCCAGTCGGGAACGAAGTATTCGCCTTAATGCCACAAATCATATTATTATTTATGCCAAAAATCAGGCAGGAATCAAGGATTTGTATCGCCTCGTTTCCGAATCACATCTGAATTATTTTTATAAAAAACCGCGTATTCCTAAGTCTTTACTGGCGGAAAACCGCGAAAACCTCTTGTTGGGCTCGGCCTGCGAAGCGGGAGAATTGTATTCAGCCCTGGTTCATAACAAGTCGCAGGATGAAATTCAGCAGATCGCCAGCTTTTATGACTATCTGGAAATCCAACCGCTGGGAAACAATCAGTACCTGATTGACAATAACAGTGTGCCGGATTCGGAGGCTTTAAAAAAAATTAATCTGCGGATTATTGAGCTTGGCAAAAGTTTGAATAAGCCGGTAGTGGCGACGGGCGACGTCCATTTTGTCAATCAGGAAGATTCCCTTTACCGGGAAATTTTGATGACCGGTCAAGGTTTCAAGGATGCCAGCAAACAGCCGCCGCTTTATTATCGGACCACCCAGGAAATGCTTAATGAATTTGACTACCTGGATGAGAAAACCGCCCGCGAAGTAGTGATTGATAATCCCCGCATAATTGGTACGATGATTGAAGAAGTACTGCCGATTCCTGATGGCACCTATCCGCCAGTCATTGAAGGGTCCGACGAAGAAATCCGTGAAATGGTGGAAGGTCGGGCCAGAGAGCTTTTTGGTCAACCGCTGCCTGAACTGGTCGAAAAACGGATTAAAAAAGAATTGGATTCGATCATCGGAAACGGCTACTCGGTTCTTTATCTGATTGCCCAGAAGCTGGTTTACCATTCCATGGAAGACGGCTATCTGGTGGGCTCCCGGGGTTCGGTGGGGTCTTCTTTTGTGGCCACCCTGTGCGGAATTACGGAGGTGAATCCGCTAGCCCCTCACTACCGTTGCCCCAGTTGTAAACATTCCGAGTTTTTCAACAGCACCGAGGTTGGGGTGGGACCGGATTTAAAAGACGCCAATTGTCCCCATTGTGGTGCCAAGCTTGATAAAGATGGCTTCGATATTCCCTTTGAAACCTTCTTGGGCTTTGAAGGTGATAAAGAACCCGATATCGACCTTAATTTTTCCGGCGAGAACCAGGCTGAAGCGCATCGCTATACTGAGGTACTCTTTGGCAAGGGCAAGGTTTTTCGGGCCGGAACGATTTCCACCATTGCTGAAAAGACCGCCTTTGGGTTTGTCAAAAACTACTATGACGAAAAAGAAATCAAAGCGACCCGAGCTGAACTGGAACGGGTGATTTCGTGCTGTGCGGGAGTCAAAAAAACCACGGGTCAACACCCCGGGGGGATTATGGTCGTGCCAACCTATAAGGATATCTATGATTTCTGCCCAGTACAGCGTCCGGCAGATGATACCGAAAGCGATACCGTCACCACCCATTTTGCCTACGAGTCGATCAGTGGCCGTTTGCTAAAGCTAGATATTCTGGGTCATGATGATCCCACCATGCTCAAAATGCTTAAGGATTTTACCGGCATCGATCCGGTTGGGATTCCTCTGGACGACGAAAGAACGATGAGCTTATTCACCTCCACCAAAGCTCTGGATTTAAAAGATAATGATTTTGAGTCACCATTGGGGGTTTGTGGGATTCCTGAATTTGGGACCAGTTTTGTTCGGGAAATGCTTTTAGACACCAAACCGACAGCCTTTTCTGATCTGATCCGGATTTCCGGATTATCCCATGGAACCGATGTGTGGTTAAATAACGCTCAGGACTTGATAAGGGATAAGAAGGCTACCATCAAAGAGGCCATTTGTACCCGCGATGATATTATGATTTATCTGATTTATGCCGGGTTAGAAGCCAAAACCGCCTTTACGATTATGGAAGCGGTGCGTAAAGGGAAGGGACTAAAGCCAGAATGGGAAGATGACATGAAAAAGAACAAGGTGCCGGGGTGGTATATTGATTCTTGTAAAAAAATCAAGTACATGTTTCCCAAGGCTCATGCAGCCGCTTATGTTACAATGGCTTTTCGGATTGCCTGGTACAAGGTTTATTACCCGCTGGCCTATTATGCCACCTACTTTTCAGTCCGGGCCAGTGAGTTTGATGCTCAGCTCACCAGTCAGGGAAAAGGTGTGATTGTGGATCGGATGAATCAGATTAAAGAACTGGGGACGAAGGCCTCCAACAAAGAAAAGTCACTCTTAACGGTGCTGGAGATTGCCCATGAAATGATGTGCCGCGGCTACAGCTTTAAAAATGTCGATGTCTACGAGTCCCATTTTAGCCAGTTTCGGATCATTGGCGATACGTTGCTGCCACCACTCAACGCCCTGGAAGGGATTGGCGACAAGGCCGCCCAGCGCATTTATGAAGAAGCTCAACTTCGCCCCTACATGTCCCGGGAAGACTTGCAGAACCGCACCAAGATCAGCAAATCGGTCATTGAAACGCTGGAAAAACAGGGGTGCTTAAATCAGTTGCCGGCGTCAAATCAGATTGCTTTTTTCTAGTAAAGCGATATTGTCGGGCTTAAGAAATAATAAAAAAATAAAGATAGCAGTTTTGCTGGAATCAGGGTTGGGCAAAATCTGTTTTTATGCTAAAATAAGTTAACAATTGGAGAGCGAGGAAAAAGATTTGGCTAACTACAAGACTGGGCTGGAAACTAAGCATAAAATTTATGTAACAGCAAAACAATTATTCTATGAGTATGGGTTTGTTAAAACAACTTTAGCAGATATTGCCAAAGCGTCGGGAACAAATAAGGCGATGGTGGCCTATTATTTTAATAACAAAAATAATCTGGCACTTGAGGTTTATAATGAATACATGGTGGCGAATAAAGTCAAAACGCAAAAAGCCATCGATGAAAAGTATCCCGGTTGTAATGCGGTGATAAAAACGGCAATCGAATATCGGGTTCAGAATCGTAACTGTCGCTTAAATCGCCATTTGAATCAATTTTATCATGAATTGTGCGATACTAATATATTGATGAAAACAGAAAGTGCCTCGGTTGGATTTGTCGAAAACATCAACCGGTCTTACAAACTGGGACTTGATCGGCTGGAAGTGAAGGCATTAGCCCTTGCAAACTTGGCCGTGGTTCATGGGCTCCACGTCTCCTGGGGGGGTGGGTATCTGGATTGCAGCAGCGAATATCTGGCCGAGTTGGAAATTCGTTTGCTGTTTCAGAGCCTGCGATTTGATAATGATTTCATTGACCAGTGTATAAAAGAGTCGCGGGGAATGATCGGTGCAATTAACCTTAGGGTTGAAAAAAACTTTACAGTGGTAGTTGCAGCATAATAGCTTCAATACCGTAATTAAATAGGGAATGATGGTAAAAAGATCAGTTTGATTGCTAAAAACGGCAATTGTATTGATCTTTTTTTAATGTCAAAATCAGAAATGCTCAGATCGCACTACGTGTGTCAGTTTCTTTGTCGGCGCGTATGAACGGACAACAATAAATATGATTAATAATAGTTTAAACAAGGATAATCTCTTTGTTATGCTAACGTTTAAAAAGATAATAGATAAAAAAATACGATAATAATGGATTACATCAAGCGAATAAAGTCTTAATTATAGTAAAACAAAATAAATAACAAAAATTGTGAATAAAATGAGTGACAAATAAATCAGATGATGGTAATATAATCTCAACAAACCAAACGCGATTAATATTTGAAAGGCGGTCCAAATCGTATTGTACAACCAGTCAAAAAACTATTTTTAAAGGAGTGAAAAAATGAGTGAACAAATGAGCGAACAAAAAAACAGTAGTGTGTGGGTTCAGATAGCGGCCTTGTCGGTTGCCTTGTTGATGTACACAACCAGCATGACGACTCCAGCCCTGGGTGAAATCGCAAAAGCGTTTCCAGATGCGGCCCCAGAGACCATTAAGTTATTATCCACAATTCCTTCTCTGATGATGGTGGTCTTCGCATTGGTCGCTGGTAAACTAACCCAGTACATCAGCATCAAAAAGATTATCTCTATTGCTATGATCCTGATGTTCGTCGGTGGGATTCCATCTGCCTTTGTTGGCGATCTACAATTTATGATCGTGATGCGATTTGTCTTCGGTGCTGGATATGGATTAGTCTTCCCGATGGCATCGGCAGTTGTCGCAGACCTCTTTACTGGACAGCAGCAGAACAAACTGATGGGCTTCAGAAGTGCCGTTGGGGCGGCGGCAGGTGTCGTGTTCCAGATGATGGGCGGAATCCTGGCAGCCTATAACTGGCGCTATTCTTTTCTGGGTTTTCTACTCATCATCCCGATTGCCCTACTAATCTGGTTTAAATTACCGGATACGGGTGTTAAGAAACCAGAAAAAACGCCTGAATCCGGCATAAAAGAAAAGAAAGTGACATCAATTTCGTTTATTTTGGCGCTCGTCTGTTTATTGGTAAATATTGTTCAATTCAGTTTTATGACCAATATTGCCATGGTTATCCAGGCTGATGGGCTTGGTAACGCAGCCCAAGCGGCCACCGTCTTAACGGTCTTTACGGGTGCTGCCTTTGTATTGGGACTTTTGTTTGGAAATACCGCAAAACTACTAAAACAATTCACGGTTCCATTTGCTGTCTTAACAGTGGGTCTGGCATTTGTCGTGTTAATATTTGCAAACAGTATGACAATGCTGATTGTTGGCGCAGTCATTTTTGGGATGGGTTTTGGTACCTTTAATCCGGCCATTACAATTGCGGTTGCAAAAAGCGCGGCAAAGCCGAAATACGCAGCGGTTGCGATCTCTATTTATGTCAGTGCAACCGGGATTGGACAATTTATCTCACCTTATGTACTGAAATTCACACGTGAAACCCTGAATTTAACGGCGACCCGGGCGGACTGGCAAATTGCCGCGGCAACCTTAATTGTTGGTAGTGTGGTTTCAATGGTACTGGTTGGGATGTATAGTAAAAAAAGCGATGAAGTCAAGCAGACGGTGTAACATCGCTATGTAAAAAAAGACAACCGTAAAACGCGGCGCGAGATACGGTTGTCTTTTTTTGATTATGAGAAGAATAAAAAACAGTAACGCATTAAAGCCTGACTTCGTTAGATTCGTTTTGCCACTGCTCGGGCCCAGGCATCCACAGCCAGCACATCATCAAGGTCTGGATTTGAAATGACCGAATGTTTTTCCATCACCAGTCGGTTAATCCGGGGAATATCTAAAAAAGCAATCTCCTGATTTAAAAATCGGGCCACCGATATCTCATTGGCTGCATTGAGGGCGCAAGCCATGGTTCCGCCAATATCAAGGGCGTCGTAGGCCAGTTGTAAACAGGGGAAAGTAATCAGATCCGGCGCTTCAAAACTAAGTTCCCTAACCTTTCCAAAATCCAGAGCCTGGCGGTTATTAGCGATCCGATCCGGATAGAAAAAGGCGATTTGAATCGGCAGCGCCATGTCCGGCATTCCCAATTGGGCGATGGTGGAATGGTCGATGAACTCCACCATCGAATGAATGATACTCTGGGGATGCACCACCACATCAATTTGATCATTTTTCAGATTAAATAGCCATTTGGCTTCAATGACTTCCAAACCCTTATTCATCAGGGTCGCTGAATCAATGGTAATTTTTTTGCCCATCGACCAGTTAGGGTGTTTCAGAGCCTGGGCTAAGGTAACGGATCGCAGTTGTTCCTGTGTTTGGCCCCGGAAAGGCCCACCGGAAGCCGTGATGATGACCCGGTTTATTTCTTCATGCTTGTTTCCCATCAGACATTGAAAGATGGCACTGTGTTCACTGTCTACCGGTAGTAGTGAAACCCCTGCTGCTGCCACTGCATCGATGACGATCTGACCACCAGCCACCAGGGTTTCCTTATTGGCCAGGGCAATATCAATGCCGGCACTGATAGCGGCCAGAGTCGGCTTAAGCCCAATCATTCCTGAAACCGCAGTGAGGAGCAGAGCGTTTTCTGATGCCGTTGAAACCGCGATGAGCCCCTCTAAACCGGTGACCACTTCCACCTCCGAGCCCTTTTGCTTCATCCGTTTTTCCAGCACCAGTGCGGCATCTCCATCCATCACACAAACCAGGCGGGGAGCATAGCTATCAATTTGTTTTTCCAGCAGATCAATGCGGGTGTTGGTGGTTAAACCGACAATATTTAAAGTGTCACTGTTTTGTGAAACGACTTCCAGAGCCTGGGTTCCAATTGAACCAGTCGACCCAAGGATACTGATATTTTTCATAATTACCTCTTTCACACGCTTAATTCTACAAATAATTACTAAAATCATATAATATAATTCTTAAAAATAAAAGACAAATTAAGCAGATTAATAATTGATCGGTACGGGCGCTTCAAATTGCTTGAAAGCCGTTTATTATTAGTTGTGTTTGGTTTATTCCATGTCACTTACCAGTCATTTCAATAATGTATCTCAAACAAGAGAAAATTTCCATTTATTCAGCCATTTCTATGGCATATAATCATGTAAACGAATAAAATTTGGAGGTATTCTTATGGCAAAAACCTATTATTTTCCACCAGTCGTCATTATGGGACCCGGTGCAATTGAACTGATTACACCTGAGATCAAACGGCTGAACGTGAAAAAAGCTTTAGTTGTAACCGATAAAGTACTTGTAGAAGCCGGTATTGTAAAAGACGTACTTGATGTATTAGATGGAGCAAAAGTTCCTTATACTGTTTTTTCAGAAGTTAGACCCAATCCAACGGTTGCCAATGTAAACGCCGGTCTTTTAGCACTACAAGACAACGAATGTGATTTTGTAGTGAGCGTTGGTGGCGGATCACCTCAGGATACCGCCAAGGGGATTGCTATTCTGGCAACCAACCCCGGGGACCTCAGAGATTACGAAGGCGTTGGCAAAACAGCTAATAAATCATTGCCGATTGTGGCGATTAACACCACCGCCGGCACCGCCAGTGAAGCGACGATTAACTATGTCATCACCGACGAAGCGCGTAAACTGAAAATGGTTATTGTTGATCCTAACTGTTTGGCTACTGTCGCGGTCAATGACCCGGTTTTAATGCTGAAAATGCCAAAATCATTAACTGCAGCAACTGGTATGGATGCCTTAACCCATGCGATCGAAGGCTACACCACTGCCGGCGCCTCCCGATTTACTGATCTCTTTAATTTAGAAGCCATCAAAGCCATTTCCGGCAGCTTAAGACAAGCGGTTGAAGACGGCGACGATCTGGATGCCCGTGATGTCATGGCCTATGGTCAGTTTGTCACCGGTTTGGGCTTTTCCAACGCGGGGTTGGGAATCGTTCACTCCATGGCGCACCAGTTAGGCGGCTTCTATGATCTGCCTCATGGTGTTTGCAATGCCATTTTGCTTCCTTATGTAACGGCGTTTAATGCCGATGCCGTCGGTGATCGGTTAAAAGACGTGGCTCAGGCGATGGGTGTCGACACCAGCCGTCGGGAGCCAAAAGAAATTAATATCATGGCCATTGATGCCATCAAAAAACTGTCCAAAGATATCGGTATACCGACGGGACTCAAAGAAATCGGTGTTAAAGAAGAGGACTTTGGCGAATTGGCAGATCTGGCCCTGGCCGATATCTGTACCGGTGGAAATCCCAAATGCCCAACCAAAGAAGATGTAATATCTATTTATAAAGCGGCTTTTTAAGGTCTCTATTTTTAGGGTAGTATAAGGCTTATACGCGTCAATGCGAATAATTCGTCTCAAACAGCCATAAAAAAGGCATTAAAAAAGACACTCCTAATTTTTGGAATGTCTTTTTTCTTTGGAATACTAAAATACGTCGCAGTTATCTTCCTTTTATACAAAATATTTTCAAGTTATTTTATTATTTTTGTTTTAATTGAAACATGAATATGGTATAATACAACCGTTACAAAAACAATAAAAATTTAAAGCAAACGTAACAACAAATAGACAGGGTCACAATTTTAGATTGTGGGAAAGGGGAAAAATGAAAAAACATCGAATTATAGCAGGAATCGTAACGGGTTCCATGGTTTTGGCATTTTTAACAGCACCCGTCAATGCGGCTTCATTAACCGAGCAGTTAGCAGAAAGCAATGCTCGACAGGCAGCGGCAAGATATCAGGTTGACATGACTCAAAACACCATTAATGGGATTGAAGAAGAAATTACTAAGGTTAATGAAGAGGTTGATCGAATCAGTGGGGTGATTAGCACAATCAATGCCGAAATCGCAGCCATTGAAGTCAATATTGCTAAAAAGCAGGAAGAGCTGAAAATAGCTGAGGCCAAAAAGCTGGAGCAGGAAGAATCGATGAGCGATCGGGTTCGGGCGATGTACATGTACGGTAACGGCAGCGTCATGGAATTTATTTTCTCAGCTTCAGATTTCTCGGATTTTGTTACGAAATTAGATATGTCCCGCTACATCATGAGTGCGGACAAGGGTTCCCTGAATGCTCTGGATGAAACGAAAAAAGTGATCGATGAGAAAAAACTCGGTATTGAGGCAGATCGATTAAAAACCGTTGAGAAGAAAACGGAACAGGAAGTGGTTTTGACACAGCAGGAAGAGATATTGGCTCAAAAAGATCAATTATTGGCCCAAAATCAAGCTGCCCTCAACGAGTATAAAGCCATTGAAGAGGCTGAAGCAGCAACCTCTGCTGATATTGAAGGTCAATTACAAGCCTATTATGAACAACAGCGGGCTGCTGCCGAACAAGCCGCGGCCCAGGCGGCCCAAGCCCAAAGCAGTGGAGACGCTGAAAGCTCCGAAGGTTCCACTGGCGGAGATAGCTCGGGTGGTGGTTCAACCGCACCCCCGGTTTATTCCAGCTCTTATGTCTGGCCGTGTTATGGAGAGATCACCAGTCCATTTGGCTGGAGAACCCATCCCATTTGGGGCGATACTCGTTTTCATGCCGGTATTGATATTGGTGCGTCTTCAGGTACTCCGGTAGCTGTTGCTGGTAACGGTACGGTGATCTCGGCTGGTTGGAACGGCGGTTACGGAAACTGTGTCATCGTGGATATCGGTAATGGCTTATCGGCGGTCTATGCCCATTTAAGTGCAATTTATGTCTCATCAGGTGAAACCGTCAGTGCCGGTCAGACCGTTGGTGCCGTTGGCAGTACCGGAGATTCAACCGGAGCGCATCTTCATTATGAAGTACGATTGTATGGGTCGCCAATCGACCCCCATATCTAAAGAAATCTTAATCAATTAAAATAAAAGGAGAAAAGATTTGTGAATTAACAGTCTTTTCTCTTTTATTTTGCAAAAAAAAATGAATGGTCGATTGGAAGACGGGATAACATCATAAAAAAGACGAAAACAGATAAATTTAGATACATTTGTTACAAAAAATTTATTTTTTTAATGAAATTATTTGAAAAGTATGCTAAAATAAATTCAGTGATACACGAAGACTCCTCAGAAGGTCAAAAAAGCTCAAAACTTGACTGATATCCAGACGTCTCGGACATTCTCTAGTTAATTAATTATCTTAACTTATCAATAAACACTTAAGAAGAAAATAGGACCATGCATGTTAAAATGGCCCGTCAAAGCGATTAAAATGATAAGTAATTTAGGAGTGGCTTAAAATATGATAGAATTTAAAAATGTAACCAAGGGTTATGATAAAAATAAGAGCGACGCCCTTAAAAATGTGAGTCTCTTTATTGATAAGGGTGAGTTCGTCTTTCTTGTGGGTAGAAGTGGTGCGGGGAAATCCACATTCATTAAACTTCTCTTAAGAGAGATTGAAGCGACCGAAGGATCGGTCTATATTAATAACTTTAATGTGTCAAAATTATCAAAAAAGGAAATTCCCTTTTTAAGACGAAAAATGGGAATTGTATTTCAGGACTTTCGTCTATTGGAAAACAAAAGTGTCTACGAAAATGTGGCCTATGCCATGGAAATCATTGGAAAATCTGAGAAGCAGATCCAAAAACGGGTGCCCCTGGCTCTGGATATGGTGGGCTTATCCCATCGAATGAACCATTATCCCCATGAGTTATCCGGGGGTGAGCAACAAAGAGTGGTCATCGCCCGGGCCATCATTAATAATCCATCTATTTTGATTTGCGATGAGCCCACCGGGAACCTTGACCCGGAAACATCGTATGAAATTATCAGTATTTTAGAAGAAATCAACCGCAGAGGGACGACCATTCTGGTTGTAACCCATGACCGGGAAATTGTGGATACCATGAAAAAACGGGTTTTGACATTGGAAGATGGTGTCCTTAAGGTAGATGATGCGACAGGCAGGTATGGATATGAAGTTTAGTAGCATCAAAACAATGCCTAAAAATGTTGTTCGAGACACGGTTAAAAGTATCGAGCGAAACAACCTGATGAGTGCCGCTTCGGTGCTTTCGGTGATCGCTGCTTTAATTATTCTGGGTATTTTTCTGATTTTAACCATCAATGTTCAGGAAGTGACCAAGGATGTGGAATCAAAACTGGAACTCAAGATATTTCTACAGTCAGACTTTACCGACACTCAGGGAAAAACGATTCAACAGGCCCTTGAAAAAAGTGATCTGATTGAAAGTGTTACCTATGAAAGCGCTGAGGAAGCGTTGGAAAAATTTACGGTTAGTTTGGAAGATTATGCGCCACTGCTCAGTGGCTATAATTCTGAAAACAACCCGATGCCGGCCTCCTTTGTTGTTCGGGTAACCGACCCGGAGGATATGGACGAGGTTCAAAAACTGGCGATGTCGTTTAGCGGCAACGGCGTTGAATATGTCCGCTATGGACAGGAATATGTAGAAGCACTAGTAAGTTTTAACAAATTTACCAACACCTTGAGTCTTGTCGTGCTGGTGGTACTGTCGATGATTTCTATTTTTATTATCTACAATACCATTAAATTAACGGTGTTTGCAAGACGTCGGGAAATTGGAATTATGAAATATGTGGGGGCTACCAATGCCTATATACGGGCACCCTTTATTCTGGAAGGAACCCTGCTTGGTTTAATGGGAGCCATTGTGGCATTCCTGATTATCCGAATTACCTACTATTATATATTAGGTTTAGTTGGCGGGAATCTTTTTCTACCGGTTGATGCCACCCTGGCGCCTCCGGACGCCGTGATGGGACAGCTGATGTTTTTCTTCCTGATTTATGGAGGATTTATTGGTGCAGTGGGCAGTATATTTGCGATTCGCAAATTCTTGGATGTATAAATGATTAGACTGGGTCAAAAACAGGAGGATTGTCGGATGACAAAAAAACAAATTATTTCAGGCATTGTGGGTGTAGTTGTCACACTGGGGATTCTAATATCACCGGTTAATGCAGCATCCCTGACCGAACAACTGGCGGAAAGCAATGAAAAACAGGCAGCAGCTCAATATCAAATCGATATGACACAAAATACCATTGCCGGAATTGAGACTGAAATTGGCAAAGCTAACGACGAAATGAGTCGAATTAACGGTGTCATTGATACAATCAATGCTGAAATTGCGACATTGGAAGCGAATATCGCCAAAACACAGCAGGAATTGGATATTGCCGAAGCCAAACGAAAAGAGCAGGAAGAGTCCATGAATGAGCGTGTGCGTACCATGTACATGTACGGAAATGGCAGTATGCTTGAATTTTTATTTACTTCCAATGACTTTGCCGATTTTGTTACCAAGGTTGACATGTCCCGTTACATTATTGAATCGGATAAGGGATCACTAAACGCTTTGGCAGAAACAAAAAAAGTTATCGATGAGAAAAAAGCAAAAATTGAAGCAGATCGTCTGTTGACAATTTCTAAAAAGGCCGAGCAGGAAGCGGCACTAGCGCAACAAGAAGAAATTAAGGCTCAAAAAGATAGTTTACTCGCTCAAAACCAGGCCATTGTAGCTGAATACCAGGCCATTGTAGCTGCCGAGGCTGCCAATGCAGCGAGTATCGAAGCTCAGGTACGGGAAATGATGGCCGCTCAGGCGGCCGCCTCCGGCGGTTCAACCACGGGAGGAAGCTCAAGCTTTGTGCCATCAAACGGAACCTATCAATGGCCCTGCCCGGGTTATTACCCGATCTATGATGATGATTACTTCGGTACCCGACTCCATCCAATCTGGGGCGATTATCGAACCCATTATGGGGTTGATATGGGTGCGCCATCGGGAACACCAATTATGGCCATGGGTAACGGATCGGTTATCTCAGCAGGCTGGAATGGCGGTTATGGAAACTGTGTGATTGTGGATTTAGGTAATGGCCTACAAGCCATGTATGCCCATATGAGTGACTTTGCTGTATCATCAGGGCAAACGGTCAATAAAGGGGATGTGGTTGGTTACGTCGGCTCAACCGGGGATTCTACCGGTGCCCATTTACACTTTGGCGTTCTTTCCGGAGGATCATTTGTCGATCCTTTAGGATATTTTTAAGCGAACCGTTGTAGAATAGAACAAAAGAACAGGAGAAAAGAATCATGATTCTTTTCTCCTGTTCTTTTTGCAGTCAAAAAAATTTAGAATACAGGTGAAGACAATGGAAAATAAACAAAATAAAACAAAGCTTGTCGTGATAATAGTGGTGCTGATCATCACAAACATGATCACCTTTGCAGTAGCAACAACCAGTAATGTACTCTTGGGGAATAAGATGATTATAACTGTCGACAGCAACGAAACAGCGGCCGGTATTAAAAAACTTCTGGTGCTTAAGGAACAGATCGCCTCAGAATATTATCAGGACGTGAATAACACCACCCTGATTGATGGCGCCATTAAAGGGATGTTCGAGAGTTTGGGTGATCCCTATAGCACTTATTATACCTCTGAGGAATTCAGTAAATACATGGAAATGGCCACTGGCTCCTATGAAGGCATTGGGGTGGTGGTAGCAGAGGACGAACAGGGCTATACCTATGTGATTGCACCTCAGAAAGGTACCCCGGCAGATGCCGCTGGGATTAAAACCGGTGACAAGATTATTAAGGTAGATGGTGAGGATGTCAGCACCATTGGAGCAGATGCGGTTGTCGCAAAGGTGAAGGGTCCGGCGGATAGTATGGTGAACATTACCATTGCCAGAGGTGAGGAAATCATTGAAATGGAATTGGTGCGAAAAACCATTGAAGCAGTAACCGTGAGATCCCGGGTGATCGGCGATAAAGGTTATATTCAAATCAGCGAGTTTACCGATAAAACAGCAGACGATTTCGAAACCCAGATTAATGAGCTGATGGCCCAAAACATTACCGGCCTGGTCATTGATTTACGTAGTAATCCCGGTGGCGGGGTAAAAGAAGCGGTGGAAATCGCTGACCGTATTCTGGGGCAAACCGTGGTTGTTTATACGGTTGACAAAAAAGGCAATAAGACAGATTACACCTCCGATGGGGAAGAACAGCTTAGTTTACCAATGGTGGCCCTGGTCGATGGAGGAACCGCCAGCTCGGCAGAAATATTAGCTGGTGCTCTGCAGGATACGGGAGCGGCGCAATTAGTGGGAACCAAGACATTCGGCAAAGGAATTGTGCAGGAAGTCATCAGTCTCACTGATGGTGGCGGGTTTAAGGTAACAAATTCTGAATACTTCACGCCTAACGGCAATAATATTCACGAAAAAGGACTGGAACCGAATATTGTCATTGAGGCGACTGATTTTATGATGAATAATATTTTCACGGACGAAGAAGATGTCCAACTTCAAAAAGCCCTGGAAGTACTAGGCGTAACCAATTAATTTTTCAAGCATGCCATGATGGTATGCTTTTTCAATGCGATAAAAAATTTAAGATTTTATTAAATCAGAAGGATTATTGATTGCCATTAAAAAAAAGCTATGGTAAAATAATAGAACGAATGTTCATCATAATGATTGGAGAGTGCTGATGAAAGAAATGAAGCATGCTTTTAAGGTTGTCTCGGAATACGAACCCAAGGGCGATCAGGGACCGGCTATAAAAAAAATAGTGCAGGGGATCCAGGATGGTTTGCGATATCAGACCTTATTGGGGGTAACCGGGTCAGGAAAAACCTATACCATGGCCAAGGTTATCGAGGCGGTCCAAAAACCAACGCTTGTGATTGCCCATAATAAGACCCTGGCGGCCCAACTGACCAATGAATTCCGGAGTTTTTTTCCGGATAATGCAGTGGAGTATTTTGTTAGTTATTATGATTATTATCAGCCCGAAGCCTATGTACCTCATTCGGATCTGTTTATTGAAAAAGATTCATCGATTAATGATGAAATAGATAAATTACGTCACTCCGCCACGGCCGCCCTGTTTGAACGAAGGGATGTGATTGTGGTTGCCAGTGTATCCTGTATTTATGGACTGGGAAGTCCCTTTGATTATGAAAACATGATGCTTTCTTTGCGTCCGGGGATGGAAAAAGATCGGGATACGATCATCCGAAAACTGGTGGAAATCCAGTTCACCCGCAACGATATCGCCTTTGAGCGGAACAATTTTCGGGTCAGAGGGGATATTCTGGAGATCTTTCCATCGGCCTCATCAAACAAAGCCATCCGCCTGGAATTCTTCGGTGACGAAATTGAGCGCATTACGGAGATTGATACCTTAACCGGTGAGATATATGGGGAGCTCAACCATGTCTCGATTTTCCCGGCCTCTCACCACACGACCACCCCAGAAAATCTGGAACGGGCGATTTCGGGGATACAGAAAGAACTGCGGCTGCGCTATGACGAATATACACGTAACAATCGTTTAGTAGAAGCCCAGCGAATTCTTCAGCGGACGAATTACGATATTGAAATGCTCCGGGAAATGGGGTATTGCAACGGCATTGAAAATTACACCCGTTACATTAACGGATTGCCCCCGGGATCACCGCCTTATACCCTGATTGACTATTTTCCCAAGGACTTTCTAATCGTTGCCGATGAATCGCACGTATCCATTCCCCAGATTGGCGGGATGTACGCCGGGGATAAGGCCCGAAAAAGCAATCTGGTCGACTATGGTTTTCGTCTGCCTTCGGCCTATGATAACCGGCCGCTGAATTTTTCTGAATTCGAGAGTAAGATTAATCAGATCGTTTTCACCACCGCCACGCCCAGCAAATATGAAAAAGAACACAGTCAGAATACGGTTGAACTAATCATTCGACCCACTGGTCTGATTGATCCCGAGATAACGGTTCGCCCGGTTGCCGGTCAGATTGACGACCTGTTGGGAGAAATAAAACTAACAACCGACAAGGGGAATCGGGTATTGGTCACCACCTTAACGAAGAAAATGGCCGAGGATCTTACTGATTACCTGAAAGAAAATGGGATTCTGGTGAATTATCTGCATTCAGATGTGGATACGATTGAGCGGATGAAAATTCTCAGGGATTTACGCTTAGGCACCTTTGACGTGCTGGTGGGGATCAATCTGCTCCGGGAAGGGCTTGATTTACCGGAAGTTGGTCTGGTCGCGATTTTGGATGCCGATAAAGAAGGCTTCCTCAGATCAGAGACCTCCCTGATTCAAACCGTTGGTCGGGCCGCCCGTAACTTAGAAGGTCATGTCATTATGTATGCCGATAAGATCACCCCCTCCATGGATCGGGCGATTAGCGAAACGAATCGTCGCCGGGCCATTCAAACGGCCCATAATGAAGCCCATCACATTACCCCCAGCTCCGTTAAAAAAGATATCCATTCAATCATTGAGGCAACCAAGGTGGCTGAAGCGTCGGATACCTATGTAATTGGTGATGAAGCAGTGGATATTGATGTTAAAATTAAAGAGTTGGAACTGGAGATGCTGACCGCTGCGGAAGCCCTAGAATTTGAACGGGCTGCCAAACTAAGAGACGAAATCCACCATCTTAAAAATTATCGAAGATAAGTGACAAAAATAAGGAGAAACATGAAGTACATCGAAATAAAAGGTGCTAAGGAGCACAATTTAAAAAACATAAACCTAAAAATCCCCCGGGATCAGCTCGTCGTCTTTACTGGGCTCAGCGGATCGGGGAAGTCGTCGCTGGCCTTTGATACGATTTACGCCGAAGGACAGCGCCGTTACATGGAGTCCCTCTCCTCCTATGCCCGGCAGTTTTTGGGCCAGTCTCAAAAACCCAATGTGGAGAGCATTGACGGTTTGTCTCCGGCGATATCGATTGACCAGAAAACGACCAATCGTAATCCCCGCTCCACCGTTGGCACAGTTACCGAGATTTATGATTATCTGCGGTTGCTCTACGCCCGGATTGGGATTCCCCATTGCCCCAAATGCGGAAAAGTGGTGGAATCCCAGTCCGTCGATCAGATTGTTGATCGGATCATGACCCTTCCGGAAAAAACAAAATTCCAGATCCTGGCACCAGTTGTTAGGCGGGAAAAGGGGCAGCACAAAAAAACCATTGATCACATCAAAAAAGAAGGGTTCGTTCGGATCATTGTCGATGGCGAGCCGATGGAAGTCACCGACGAAATCAATCTGGATAAAAATAAGAAGCATACCATCGAAGTGGTGGTGGATCGTCTGGTCGCCAAGGATAACCTCGGAAAACGGCTCTCCGATTCATTAGAAATTGCCCTGAAACTTTCCGGTGGACTGGTCATTTGTGATGTGATCGGCGGTGAACAGGAGCTTTTCAGTGAAAAACTGGCCTGTGCCGATTGTGGCATTGCCATGGATGCCTTGGAACCGCGCACCTTTTCCTTTAATAATCCTTTTGGCATGTGTCCGGATTGCCATGGCCTGGGCTTTCATCAGGAAGTCGATCCGGATTTACTGATCCCCGATAAAAGCTTGTCTATTTCGAGTGGGGCGATCAAATTTTTTGGATTAAAAAGTGATTCCAAATACTATTATAATTTAATCAAGGCACTGGCCGAAAAGCATCGGTTTTCGATTGAGACACCGCTGGAAGAGGCCAGTGAGGCATTTTTGCATGCCCTCTTATACGGCAGTGATGAGGTGTTAGAAATTGCCTATGAAGGCAAGTTTTCGGGAACCTATAGCTCAACCTTTGAGGGGCTCATTAAAAATATGGAACGGCGCTATCTGGAAACCACCTCCGAACGGATGCGGTCGCTAATTGAGCGCTATATGTCAGAAACACCTTGTCCTACCTGTCACGGGAAGCGGCTAAACCCTGGCAGTCTGGCCGTAACCATTCATGACCGCAACATTATTGAAATCACCGATATGTCGATTGGCCTGTTGATTGATTTTTTCAAAAATCTGAAAATGACCGAGCGGGAAATGCTAATTGGTGAGTCGATTTTTAGAGAAATAAATGCCCGGCTGAATTTTCTAAAAAATGTCGGGCTGGAATATTTAACCCTATCCCGGAACGCTGGCACCTTGTCTGGCGGTGAGTCCCAACGGATCCGCTTGGCCACCCAGATTGGCTCGGGTCTGGTGGGGGTTCTCTATGTCCTGGACGAACCCAGTATCGGACTGCATCAACGGGATAATCAGAGACTCTTAGAAACATTGCGGCGGTTAACCGATTTGGGAAATTCGCTGATTGTGGTCGAACATGACGAAGAAACCATGGAAGCCGCTGATTATATTGTCGATATTGGCCCCGGTCCCGGGGTTCACGGCGGCGAAATCGTTGCTCAGGGCAGTTTGGAAGAAATCATGGCAGTTCCCGAGTCTGTTACCGGTCAGTATTTCAGTGGTCGGCGGTTTATCCCAATCCCGGAAAAGCGACGGGAAGGCACTGGCGACACGATTAAAATTATTGGTGCCCGGGAAAATAATTTAAAAAATCTGGATGTTGATTTCCCACTGGGGAAATTTATCTGTGTGACCGGTGTTTCCGGATCGGGGAAAAGTACCCTGATCAATGAAATTTTATACAAAGGGATTTCTCAAAAGCTCTACCGCAGTTTGAGAAAACCGGGGAAATATACTCATATCCAGGGTGTCGAATTCATTGACAAGGTCATTGATATCGATCAGTCTCCAATTGGCCGAACCCCTCGCTCCAATCCGGCCACCTACACCGGCGTGTTTGATCTGGTGCGAGATCTTTTTGCCAAAACCCCGGAAGCCAAAGCCAGAGGTTATCAGAAGGGGCGGTTTAGTTTTAATGTCAAGGGTGGTCGCTGCGAAAAATGCAGCGGCGACGGGATCATCAAAATTGAAATGCACTTTCTGCCAGATGTCTATGTTCCCTGTGAGGTCTGTGGAGGCAAGCGCTATAATCGGGAAACACTGGAAGTCAAATACAAGGGCAAAAATATTGCCGATGTACTGGAGATGACCGTGGAAGAAGCCCTGGAATTTTTTAACAATATTCCCAAAATCAAAGATAAGCTCCAAACCTTATACGACGTGGGTCTCAGTTATGTGCGCCTGGGCCAGCCCTCAACTCAGCTATCGGGGGGAGAAGCCCAACGGGTTAAACTGGCGACGGAATTAAGCAAACGCAATACCGGGAAAACCCTCTATGTACTGGACGAGCCGACCACCGGTTTGCATATTGCCGATGTCCATCAACTGATTACCGTGATCCAGCGATTGGCTGACAGTGGCAGCACGGTAGTTGTTATCGAGCACCAGTTGGATATGATCAAGGTGGCCGACCACATTATCGATCTGGGTCCGGAAGGCGGCGACGGCGGCGGCACCATCATCGCCATTGGAACCCCGGAAGAAATCGCCCAGGTCCCTGAATCTTACACCGGCCAGTATCTCAAAAAAATACTACCGTGATCGAATAAAAGATACCCCGTACCGACCATTGTTACATCATGTTGTACGCATCAAGGCAGACCTGGCGATAGCCTGTCCGAGCTTGTGGCGAACAACAGATTAACAATTGGTCGGTACAGTATTTTCCGCCGATATTAAGTAGGGACGATCCGTGATCGCCCGCACACTGCACAATTATAGTCAATTTGAAAAATCCTTTAAGCCAAAACGTATATCTCAAGAAAGCAGATTTCAGCTTTCTTTTTTGATGTGTTTAAATAAAACTTAAAGCCATAAAAAGTTTTAGTCTCTAATTGACAATGAGTTTCAATTAGAGTATAATAAAACTAACAAAAAAGAAAGTCATCATTAACAATTGGTTGGCACGGGAGTTTTTCAACAACCGCAGTCATCATTAGCTAATTTTGGCAGATTCCATTTATGAATTTAAACCATATGAATAGAAGGTGTGCTTATGTTTACTTTGAAAGATTTAAGACCAGGCCAAAAAGCCTGCGTTGGCTCGATCGCCGTTGAAGGATTAATGCGACGTAAACTTATGGATATGGGTGTAACACCAGGTGTAGAGATAGAAGTTAACAAAACGGCGCCATTTGGGGATCCCATCGAAGTTCGTTTAAGGGGATATTCCCTCAGCCTCCGAAAAAAAGATGCTGAAAATATTTTAATGGTTCAGTAATAAACCAGAAACCACCTGTATAGGTGGTTTCGTTGTTTATAATATTCATCAGGACAGTCTGACATCTATGGAAATGAGGAGTAAAAATGAAATATAAGATCGCATTGGTGGGCAACCCTAACTCAGGGAAGACCACACTTTTTAATTGTCTCACGGGCAGTAATCTCTATGTCGGAAATTGGCCCGGTGTAACGGTTGAAAAAAAAGAAGGAGACTTAAGAGACACCGATAAGGAGATCACCTTAGTGGATTTGCCGGGTATTTATTCGCTGGCGCCTTATTCCATGGATGAGATTGTGTCCCGTAATTTTTTGTTGGAAGAACAGCCGGATCTGATCATCAATATAATTGACGCCTCCAATATCGAGCGAAATCTTTATTTAAGCACCCAACTGATGGAGCTGAATTGTCCCATGGTCGGCGCTTTAAACATGATGGATGTGGTTAAAAAGACCGGGGTGGAAATTGACGTCCGAGAGATGGAAAAGATCTTTGGCTATCCTTTTATTGAAATATCGGCCCAAAAAGAAACGGGCATTGACGAATTGATCAAACTGGTTGAAAAAACGGTTGGTATTAAAAAATTAAAAGACTTTCCCGAGATTTTTCCCGCGGAGATAAGGGACTTATTCAATGAATTTGATAATTTGATTGGAAGTAAGTATCCAGACGTTTTGTCAGATTATCCCCACCTTTTTCGGGCGATCAAACTCATTGAAAAAGATGAAGAAGTGTTGCTAAAGATCCATGAAAACATCGATTTGTTAAAAGATATTGATGATATCAGAAAGAAAATAGAGACCGTGTCTCATCATGATGTTGATAGTGCGATTGCTGATTATCGATATCGCTTTATTACCGAAGGGATCACCAGGGCCACTAAAAAGACGAAAGATAATGCCATTCAATTTCAGGAGAAACTGGATAAAGTCTTGATGAATCGGTATGCAGCGCTACCGATATTCTTTTTCTTTATGTTTGTTATCTATTATGTCTCAATCACTCTGGTAGGGGAGATTACCATCGGTGGCATCGAGTGGTTTATCAATGATGTGTTGATGGTTGCGGTTGAAAGAGGTTTGGGTAGTCTTGGTGCTGCGGGCTGGATCATCGCCCTTATTAATGATGGCATTATTACCGGAGTTGGTGCGGTACTGACCTTTATTCCCCAACTGGTGGTGCTCTTTGTTTTTATTTCGATTCTGGAAGACAGTGGCTATATGGCAAGGGTTGCCTTTATTATGGACCGGATTTTCAGACATTTTGGGTTATCGGGAAAATCATTTATCCCCATGGTAGTGGGGTTGGGATGTTCGGTTCCCGGAATTATGGCGACCCGGACCCTGGAAAATGAACGGGAACGCAAGCTAACGGCGGTATTGACGCCATTCATTTCCTGCGGTGCCAAAATGCCAATTTATGTCTTGATGGCTTCGGTGTTTTTCGCGCAGTATCAGACAGTGCTGGTTTTTTCACTCTATCTGGTCAGCTTAACCGTGGTTTTCACCTCAGGATTTGTGCTTTCAAAAACCTGGTTTAAGGGTGCTGATTCCGGTTACCTACTGGAAATTCCGCCATTACGATTGCCAAAGCTCAAAAATACAGCGACTCAGGTTTGGCAACGGACGAAAGAATTTATCGTTCGGGCCGGTACCATTATCTTTGCAGCATCGGTGGTACTGTGGTTTTTACAAAGCTTTGATCTAAGCTTTCAGATGACCCAAACGCCAGACGAAAGTATTTTAGCGATGTTTGGCAAAATCATCGCTCCGATTTTTGTGCCCTTGGGTTTTGGCAATTGGGTAGCTTCCGTGGCTTTACTGACGGGTGTTACAGCCAAAGAAATGATTATCAGCACCATGAGTGTTCTTTTATCGGGACAGGATGGCAGTTTCACTGTTGCCATCAGTCAGGTTTTTACCCCGGTATCTGCCTATAGTTTTGTCGTCTTTATTTTATTGGCATCACCTTGTATGGCAGCCATTGCCACGATGAAAAAGGAATTGGGAAACTGGCGGGATTTTATTTTCGCCCTGGTTTATCAAATTGGTTTGGCTTATGGGGTTGCCTTTGTGATTTATCAAGTTGGCAGTCGGATTGTGGGTTGAAATTAAACCGATTATATTCAATGCATTATAGATAGAAGAAAGAAGGAAAAAAGATGATTACCTGGATTCTGGCAGCATTAATTTTAGGTGCGGCAGGCTATGTTATATTTAAGAAAGTAAGAAAAATGAAATCAGGCGATTTTTCCTGTGAAGGCTGCAAAGGCGGCGACAACTGCCCGGGCTGCCATGTCAGCAATAAAGCGCCAGTGGAAGATCATAAAAAAAACAATTGATAGTAGATAATTGTCGGTACGGTAGTCAAAAACCAAAAAGCCCCACCAGCAAAGCTGGTGGGGCTTTAAAAAAGACTTAATTATGCAATAAAAACGTTTGTCGCCTGTAAGCCACGGTCCGTTTTTTCGGTATCAAAAGTTACGCGTTGTCCTTCAACAAGGTTTTTACGACCATCAGCAATAATTGCTGAGAAGTGTACAAATACATCTTCGCCGCCATCGACTGAAATAAAACCAAATCCTTTTTCCTCGTTAAACCATTTTACTGTACCATTATTCATTTTAGGTACCTCCTAGATATTATTATAAATCGTGATGCAAAAACAAAAAACACATATTTTTGCAAATCATCTAAACGTAAAAATGACTTGCAAAAATATGTGAAATCAATAAATACACTTTAATTCCATTTCATTATACACCCAGCAAGGGTAGATGTCAAATTATTTAAAAAACACTTTAAATAGTTAAAGAAAAGATCGGCATTATTACGACCGCTTAGGAATAACAGGCTAAACACAAAGCCAAAATAGATCCATCTCAGGGATCGGGGTTGAGATGGATCAAAAAAAGCTGAACTCAAGGTTTATGTGGTACAATAATTGTTGAAATCAATGGACTCATATTTTCGTTTTAATAGCTCTTTAGCTTCCTTTAAGACTTCCTTCTCCGAAAGCGGAAGTCTTATCTCACGTATTTCGATGATTTTAAAGGGGTTGTCTTTAATTGATTTTGTCAGAGTAAATCCACCATAAATTTTCGGAACAATCTTCACTTCAAAATTGCCGAAAGAAATCAGGGTGTTATGACCATCTGTAGTTATTTTTTCAAACATGGTAACACTTCCTTTCTGTATAATAATCTGATGTTTAAAAAAGTATTATTATTATACCAAAATTAGGTGGCGAATAAACAAAAAATTCCAAAAAAATATTTATTTAAGGTTGACCAGTATGTATGATAAAGAAAAATTAAAAGATCTGCCCCAAAACCCCGGGGTCTATATCATGAGAAACAAAAATAGCGAGATTATTTATGTGGGTAAAGCCATTAATCTGCGCAATCGGGTACGGCAGTATTTTCATAGTGCCAGTCAGTTAACCGCTAAAACGGTGGTTTTGGTATCTCATATCGAAACGATTGAGACGATTGTAACCGATTCGGAAATGGAAGCGCTGATTTTAGAATGTAATCTGATTAAGACGCATCATCCGCGCTATAATATTTTACTAAAAGATGATAAAAGCTATCCCTGGATACGGCTGACCGTCCAGGAAGAATATCCGCGGCTACTGATGACCCGGGAATACAAAAAAGACGGCGCCAAATACTTTGGTCCGTTTACCAGCTCCTATGCAGTAAAAAATACCATTGAAGCAATTTTAAAGATTTACCCGCTAAAAACCTGCAACCGTCAGGTTGCTTATGGAAAAAAGACCGGTCGGCCTTGTCTTAACTATCATATTGGTCAGTGTCAGGCACCCTGCCAGGGAAATGTGTCCAAAGAAAAGTATGCTAAAGATATTGCGTCAGTTTTGGATATTTTAAACGGCCGCCATCCCGATCTACTTAAAAATATCAATGATAAAATGACTGTTGCCGCCATGAATCAGAATTATGAAGAAGCGGCTAAATACCGCGATCAGATTTCCGGCATTGCGCATATCGTTGAAAAGCAGAAAATCAGCTCCAGTGCTAAACAGGATCAGGACTTTATCGGTTTTGCCAAAAGTGATGGATTGGGATGTGTCCAGGTTTTTCATGTACGAGAAGGCAAGCTGATGGGGCGGGATCATTTCTTTCTTGAAGAAGTTGAGGGTGTGAGTTCAAGAGAAGTACAAGAAAGTTTTGTTAAACAGTATTATGCCAGCTGCGGGTTTATTCCCCGGGAGATTATTTTAAAAGAGCCATTGGAAGATAAAAAAGTTATTGAAGAATGGCTGGGGGATCTGGCTGGTAAAAAAATTGAGGTTCACGCACCAAAGCGGGGACAAAAAATAAAAATGCTGGAAATGGTGACCGACAACGCTGACCTGGCACTTAAACAGAAATTACTGGAAAAGCGAGAAAAAGAGATCCGCTCCAAAAGCCGTTTGGATGGATTACAGGATTTATTGGGATTGGCGCAGCGTCCCGTTCGGATTGAGGCTTATGATATTTCTAATATCAGCGGCACCAATAACGTTGGCGGAATGGTGGTTTTTGACGAGGGTAAACTAAATCGGAAAGCCTGTCGTCGCTTTAAAATTAAATCGGTGGAAGGTCAGAACGATTATGCCAGCATGCAAGAAATGATCTTCAGACGGATGGAACGGGCCATGAAAGCCCCGGAAGGCAATAATTTCTTGCCATTACCGGAAGTGATGATGATCGATGGCGGTGTCGGTCACGTGAATGCGGCACAGAGTATTGTTTCTTTATATCCAACCGTTGCGATTGAGGTGTGTGGATTGGTCAAAGATGATCACCATCGGCTGCGGGGGATTTTTCATCAAGGTACCGAATATCCGATCAAAAAAGCGACCCCACTCGGGGTTTTTCTATCCGAAATTTCGGAAGAGGTCCATCGCTATACCCTGGGCTATCATCAGATTTTAAGAAAAAAAGAAATGCTGGTCTCCCAGCTTGAGGAAATCCCCGGCGTCGGAAAAAAACGTCGCGAAGCCTTAATGGCTTACTTTGGCCAAGTGGATAAAATCAAAAAAGCTACCATCGAAGAACTACAGTCAGTCCCCGGGATGCAGATTAAAACGGCCCAGGCCGTATTTGAACATTTTCGCAACAAGTCGTGAAAAAAACTTTTAACAACGGAAACTTTGAGGTAGAATAACTTGAGTAAACTAATTAGTAGTAAATCAATGAAAAGAGATAACAAAAGAATGAATGGGAAAGTAAATTTAGACGATTTTTGTAAAGATATCAAACTTGAAAAAATTTATTATCAGTCAGCGGATTTGAACCTGGTCAACAGTGGGATCAATCGTCCGGGATTACAGCTTCATGGGTACTATGAGCATTTTGATTCGAATCGGGTGCAGGTGATTGGTAAGGTGGAAGTTTCCTATCTGCTGGATCTGGATCCTGAGGTTCGCGAGAAAAAGATCGACGATTTTTTTTCCTATGAATTTCCCTGCTTTATTGTATGTTGGGATTTGGAGGAGACTCATCTGTTTGAAGATGCGGCCAGGAAATACGGACGGACCCTGTTAAAAAGTAAGGAAAATACGACCACATTGTTTTATGATCTGGTTAACTATATTGATCAGTTGTCAGCACCACGGATCAGTTTGCACGGGGTATTAGTCGAGGTTTTTGGAGTCGGTGTGTTGATTACCGGGCCCAGTGGCATTGGCAAAAGTGAAACGGCATTAGAAATTGTCAAGCGTGGTCATTGTCTCATCGCGGATGATGTGGTTGAGGTGAAACGGATCCGAGACGGTCATTTAATGGGAACAGCCCCGGTACTGCTCGAACATTTTATGGAAATTCGGGGAATTGGTATCATAGACGTTAAAACCCTTTATGGTGCCAGAGCCGTTAAAAGAGATGTTGAAATTGACATGGTCATCCGTCTGGAAAATTGGGATGAACGATCACCCTATGATCGCCTGGGTCTGGATGAACAAACGCTGGATATCTTGGGGGTCGAAATTCCGGAAGTGATGATCCCCGTTTCAGGCGGCAGAAATTTGGCCTGCATCATCGAAACGGCGGCGATCAACAATCGTACCAAACAGTATGGTTATCACTCAGCCCAGGTCTTTTGCGACCGTGTCGCTCACCAGAATGATCTCGACACACAAAAACGGGAGCTACAGAAAAAACAGGATTAATCAAATCGGCTAGATGTTTGAGCGTTGACGAACCGTCAATTGAGAAGGAGAAAATAACATGAGAAATTACGTTTTAGATGCCCACACCCATACCATTGCCTGCGGACATGCCTACAATACTATCCTGGAGTTAGTTGATGCCGCCGCAAAAAAGAATTTGGAGATGATCTGCATCACCGAACATGGTCCGGCTTTACCGGGAGCACCAACGCCTTTGTTCTTTGCCAATTATCGGGTGATTCCCGGAAAAATAAACAATGTCAGAGTCCTCAAAGGAATCGAGAGCAACATCATGGACGCCGACGGAAATACCGATATCCCGATGGATTTTATTAAATCTCTGGAAATCATTTCGGCATCGCTCCACACTCCGACCTTTAAACCGCAGACAAAATCTGTCAATACCAGCGCCGTCCTGGGGGCTATTGCCAATCCCGATATTGACTTTATCTGTCATTTGGGGAATCCCACCTATGAGCTGGATTATGAAGCCATCCTTCAGGAGGCCAAAAAAAACAACACCCTGATTGAAATAAATAACGGTTCTTTCTTTATCAGAAGAGGTTCAAAACCCAACTGCGAATGGATTGCCAATCGCTGTAAAGAACTGGAAATACCGATTATCATTGGCAGTGATACCCACTTTGCGACCGATATTGGAGATTTCCCCTACGTTGATCAGGTTTTGGATGCGATTGATTTCCCCGACGAATTGATTATCAACCTGGATTACAATCGGTTAATTAATTATCTCGAAAGCAAGGGAAAGGTGTTGTTTGCTGATCCTCGCGATTATGCCCAAGAATTGTTTTTGAAAAATGACTAAACTGTGATAAAATGAGTTTCTTAAAATCAAGTAGGAAAGGACAGAAAAATGACGATAAAGATCATAACCGATTCTGCCTGTGATATAGAAAAAACGGATCAGCAAGAATTTAATATTGAAATCATGCCAGTTTATGTAGTCGAAAATGAAAAAACCTATCGTGACGGTATTGATATATCATCTGAAGAAGTTTGTGAGAATATGCGACAGGGTACACGTTATAAAACGTCTCAGATTCCTTACGGGGATTTTTATAAACGGTTTGAAGACTTAATCTTAGAAAATAAACCTTTTATTTATCTGGCTTTTTCCAGTGGACTGTCGGGAACCTATCAGGCTGCCGCGCTGGCGAAACGGGATTTAAGAGAAAAATATCCCGATGCGGTCTTTGAAGTCGTTGATACCAAAGCTGTCTGCTATGGACTGGGGCACATTGTCTATGGTGCCGCCAGAGTCGCTGCAGCAGGCTGTGACATGGAGACGCTGATCAAACAAATCAGCTACTATATTGATCATATCAAACATGTTTTCACGGTGACTGACCTTCAATACCTGTATCGGGGTGGCCGATTAAATAAGGGGACCGCCATCATCGGAAATATGCTGCATATCAATCCGTTGCTTGACGTAAACAAAAGTGGTGAACTTCAACAGATTGATAAGGTCAGAGGCGAAAAAAAACTGGTTAAGAAAATGGTGGATTACCTGGAAACAAACGGTGATCAGCTTGAGAAGCAAGTGATTGGTATTAGCCATGCCGATAATCCGGAGCTGGTGGAGCTATTTGTAAAAATGGCGGGTAAGCGATTAAATATCAAGCGGTTTAAAATCGTGCCATTAGGGCCAACTGTTTTAACCCACTCCGGACCCGGAACGCTGGCTGTTTTTTTCTTTGACGAATGGAAAGAAGCGTATCAGTTTTAATCATCGCAAGGCTGATATAAACAAATTCGAATTACTAATTAAAAAAATTAAGGAGTATTATGTTAGATAAGTTAGATTTTTTAGCCCAAAAATATGCTGATTTAAACGAAAAGATCAGCGACCCCGAGATCATTGGGGATCAAAATCAGTGGCGAAAGCTGATGAAAGAACAGTCCCACATTGAACCGATCATTCAAAAATACAATCAGTTCTCAGAGACCTTATCAGCCATTGACGATACCAAAGAAATGCTGGCCGATAAAGAATTGGAAAAAGATTTTAAAGAAATGGCTGAGGCGGAACTGGAGGAATTAACAAAAAAGAAGATCGAACAGGAAGAAGAATTAAGAATTTTACTGTTGCCCAAAGATGTTAATGATGACAAAAATGTTATTGTCGAAATTCGGGCTGGTGCCGGCGGCAGTGAGGCGGCCTTATTCGCTGGCGATCTCTTTCGAATGTTGACCCGTTATGCCGAACGTCAGGGTTGGAAAAGTGAAATTATGAGTTCCAGTATACCCGATATCGGGGGGATTAAGGAAATCATTTTTTCGATTGAAGGCAACGGGGTTTACAGTCGTCTGAAATATGAAAGCGGCGTTCATCGGGTGCAGCGAATCCCCAGTACTGAATCAGGCGGACGGATCCATACCTCAACCGCCACGGTAGCGGTCTTGCCGGAAGCCGAGGATGTTGAAATTGAAATTGGTGCGAATGACCTGAGGGTTGACGTGTACCGATCATCCGGTAATGGTGGCCAAAGTGTTAACACCACCGATTCCGCGGTTCGAATTACCCATATCCCCACCGGGATGGTGGTGACCTGTCAGGATGAGAAGTCGCAGCTTAAAAATAAAGACAAGGCGTTAAAAATATTAAAGGCCAGGCTTTACGAAATCGAACAGCAAAAACAGCAAAGTGAAATTGCCGAAAACCGCAAAAGTCAGGTTGGCACCGGGGACCGCAGTGAGCGCATCCGGACCTACAATTTCCCTCAGGGGCGAATTTCTGATCACCGCATCAACATGACTGTTTATCAACTGGAAGCTTTCCTGGATGGTGACATCGATGAAATGATCAATGCCCTGGTCACCAGTGACCAGGCCGAAAAACTTAAACAACATTCTTAAACGCGAATGAGCTTTCCAATTCTGGAGAGCTTTTTTAATGTCAGGAAATAATGGATAAAAATTTAACCGTATTTAGAAAGAATGCCAGCAGAGTACTAAGAAATAGTATCAGGGTTGGCTTTATTGTGGGGGCTGGGTGAGAAGTAGCTGTAAAAATTCCGTATTATGTTGACAATCATCGGCTTTAAAAGTAGAATAAAAATCAGTTGTTAAAATTTAAACAAAAATTTGATCATCTGATCAAATTGTCCTTAAGGAGGAGTAACAATGAAAAAAGTAATCGTAGCAGATCAGGCCGCATGTGTTAACTGTTTGACATGTGAACTAGCATGTTCAACCGCATTTTACAAGGAACCTGTTTCAGAATTGTCATGTGTTAAAATTACCACAAAAGATGATGGCAGTTTAAAAACATTGGTATGTGTACAATGTGGTAAATGTGCAAAAGTATGTGAAGCCGGTGCAATCACAAAAAATGCCAAAGGCGTCTTTATGATTAGTAAAAAACTATGTGTAAACTGCGGTAAATGTGTCGAAGCATGTCCATTCGGAGTGCTGGTTAAATCAGAAGACCGGGATGTTCCATCAAAATGTATTTCATGTGGAATCTGTGTTGAAGCATGTCCACAAAACGTATTGGCGATCAAAGAAGCCTAAGTCGTCTTTAAAAATTTATCACTTAAAAACCGCCCCTGTTCGAACGGGGGCGGTTTTTTTGTTATGATAATGAATTTTGGATAGGCGTACTGGAAACTCCGTACCGATCAATTATTAATCTGTTGTTTGCTGCGGAATCGGACACTGATAAGAAATTAAAAATTTCTTATCAGTCGTGGGCAGTCGCCAACTACAAGCCTGCTTGTGATTGGCTCGTTGCCTCCACGCAGGCTATCGCCATGTCCGCTCCGATGCAAACAACATGATGTAATAATTGTCGGTACTACTTAATTAGCAAATTAAAAATCAATCCGCTTAGCAATATAATCAACCACCTCAGCAATAGGAACCCGAACCTGATCCATAGTATCGCGGTCTCTTAGGGTGACACATTCGTCTTCCAGGGTGTCAAAATCTACAGTGACGCAGAACGGTGTGCCGATTTCGTCCTGGCGGCGGTAACGCTTGCCAATGCTACCCGCTTCATCATATTCAATCATAAAGTGTTTAGACAACAGGGTGAAAAGTTCTCCAGCCTTGTCGCTTAACTTTTTAGACAGTGGTAAAACTGCGGCCTTGTATGCCGAAAGGAAGGGATGAATCCGCATCACATTTCGTTCTTCAACTTTGTCACCATTGGTAATGGTTTCTTTTTCCATGGCATTGCAAAGGAAGGCCAGAAAAACCCGGTCGGCACCCAGGGAGGGCTCGATGCAATACGGGATATATTTATCGTTGGTAACCGGGTCGGTATATTTCATGTCTTTCCCGGAGTGATTCTGGTGCTGGGTTAAGTCGAAATCGGTACGGTCAGCAATCCCCCAAAGCTCGCCCCAGCCAAAAGGAAAGCGGAATTCCACATCGGTGGTGGCATTACTGTAATGGGATAGTTCTTCCTGATCATGATCCCGGAAACGGATATTTTCGTCCTTCATACCCAGGTCGAACAGCCATTTTTTACAGAAAGCTTTCCAGTAGTCAAACCATTCCAAATCCGTGCCAGGGGCACAGAAAAATTCCAGTTCCATTTGTTCAAATTCCCGGATTCGGAAAATGAAGTTCCCCGGCGTAATCTCATTACGGAAGGATTTACCGACCTGGGCAATCCCAAATGGTATTTTTTTACGGGTGGTGCGCTGAACATTTTTAAAATTGACAAAAATACCCTGGGCAGTTTCTGGCCGCAGGAAGATTTCGCTGGCGGTATCTTCATTGACACCCTGAAAGGTCTTAAACATCAGATTGAACTGGCGGATATCGGTAAAATCCATTTTTCCACATTCGGGACAGGCAATCTGATGTTCCTCAATAAAAGCCTTCATCTCGTCATTGGACCAGGCATCGACAATCACATCTTCGCCTTTTTCAAAGTAGTAATCGGCAATCAGCTTATCGGCACGGAAGCGCGACTGACAGGCTTTGCAATCCATCAACGGATCGTTAAAGCCACCCACGTGTCCGGAGGCGACCCAGGTTTTAGGGTTCATCAGGATAGCGGCATCCAGACCCACATTAAAAGGTGATTCCTGAACGAATTTTTTCCACCAGGCCTTTTTAACATTATTTTTCATTTCAACGCCGAGTGGGCCGTAATCCCAACTGTTGGCAAGACCATCATAAATTTCTGAACCGGGGAAGACAATTCCCCTCATTTTTGCGAGACTGACAATTTCAGCCATTGTAAATTCTGACATTTTTTCCTCCTGCTTAATTAAATTTTTAGTATCTAAACTAAAAAAACCGCCCCTTGCATTAAAACAAGGGACGGTATAACCGCGGTTCCACCCAAGTTGCTTGCCACTGCTGGCAAACCACCTTACTCTTATAACGATTTTCACGTCAACCACTTAATCGAAAGCAGTGGTTGCAGCTCAAAAAGTGCCACTCATAGGGTTTGATTACAGATCTTACACCATCATCTGCTCGCTTTTAAACCATTGGCCCTCTGATTATTCTTTTCTCAATGCCTTTGCTATTAAGTTAAGTACTTCTTAATAAATCCTAAACTAAGATGAAGAATATCAAAAAGACAAGCTGCTGTCAAGTTTAATTTTTAGCGGTCAAGTTTTAATTTCGATTCGGACAACATTGAAATGGGTTACAACGATAAACCAGGGTAACGATAATGTGCGTTTTGCCTCGATTTAAATAAATAATTCATAAAAAAAATGAAAAAAAAGATTCTCATTATGTAAACTTAGTGTTAAAATGTCGTTAACAAATGATTAAGGAAAAAGAAAAGCAAGAAAAGATAGTTATCCTGGTGAATCAAGAAAACGAAAAGATTAGGCCCACTATGGTCTAATCTTTAATTATGAAGGGCGACAATTTGGTTAATCCCAATTTTTTGAGGGTCGTCTAGTTTCTTCCTTGGCTGGAGTACTATCTTAATTTTTGATGTTTTTTGGAGGAAAAAATGACGTTAGAAATGCTGATTGGTCTCTTTGGAGGCTTGGGGTTATTCGTTTTTGGAATGCACATGATGAGCGACGGATTAAAAACGGTTGCTGGCACAAAGATGAAAAAACTTCTGGAAGTATTAACCAACAATAAGATTAAAGCCATCCTGGTTGGGACGGTTGTAACGATGATTGTCCAAAGTTCCAGTACCACCACGGTGATGGTGGTCGGCTTTGTTAACGCCGCCCTGATGACCTTGACCCAGGCAGCAGGAGTTATTTTAGGAGCTAATATTGGAACCACCGTCACGGCCCAGTTGATCGCGTTTAATGTCACTGAGTTGGCACCGATTTTTATTGGTATTGGTGCAATGATGGCTCTGTTTAGCACCAAGAAAAAGAATAAAGATCTGGGGAGTATTATTCTTGGTTTTGGGATTCTTTTCTATGGGATTGCGGCCATGTCAACGGCCATGAAACCGCTTAGAGAAAGTGAAGAATTTATTTACCTGCTCTCAACCTATGGAACAAATCCACTGCTTGGTGTGCTGATTGGAACCCTGATTACCGCTGTGATTCAAAGCAGTAGTGCTTCTATCGGTTTGCTCCAGGCGCTGGCCCTTTCTGGGGTTTTTGTCAGTATCGGGGGAACTGGAGCAATCCAGATTTGTTTACCGATTCTTATTGGTACTAATATTGGTACCTGCGTCACAGCATTGCTTTCCTGTATCGGAACCTCCACAGCAGCAAAAAAAGCAGCTTTTATCCATCTTTTTGTCAATATTTTCGGTGCTGTTTGGGTGATGATCTTATTAACCATCATGAATAATTTAGTGGCTGTCAATCCGGTTTATGAATTCATCGTTACTATTTCAGGCTCATTGATTAACGGTGGCGGTGATATGGTACCCAATGTGGCCCGTCAAATCGCGATGGCGCACACCCTTTTTAATGTTGCAAATACGATTGTATTACTCCCGATCATCGGCTATTTTGTTAGCTTTCTGGACCGCGTCTACCCGGAGAAAGAGGAAGACAAGGGGTTGCAGTTGGATGACCGGTTGTTTAATAATCCTTCCATTGCTTTGGGACAGGTGGTCAGAGAAACGAATCGACTGGCAAAAATGAGTTTTAAAAATTTCAGAGTCGCCTGCGAATCGATCATGGATGGCAATGAAAAACTGGTTGAAAAAATTGTTAAGCGGGAAGAACGTATTGATGAATTTCAACAGGGAATTGTCGAATATTCCGTTAAATTGTCCAATGAAAACATGTCAGAAGAAGAGAATGAACGCCTGGCTTTCATCCTTAAAGGAAGTCATGATTTAGAAAGAATTGGTGATCATGCCATGAATATTGGTGAATTGGCAGAAATGCGGGCCACCAATAAAATCGTCTTTAGTGATATTGCCAATCAAGAAGTGTTAAATTTAATCAGTTTAACTACCAATACGCTTCGGGATATGGTAGAATTAATGGAAACAGAAGAGACAGACCTGTGTTATAAGATTCTTGATGAAGAAGAAGAAATAGATGAAATGACTGAAAAATTAAAAGATGATCATATTCGCCGTCTTAATGAAGGAATCTGTAATCCTTATGCTGGTGTTATATTTCTGGACTTGTTAACAAACATTGAACGGGTTGGCGATCATGCCTCAAATATAGCCCATGGGATACTGGGATTGAAGCTTCATCAGGGGCTCATTTCCCAGCGCGAGTTTGACAGTGAAACAAAGGTTGAACACGCTTAGAATTAAAACGGATAAAGGGTGGACTTGACACCTGTAAGCACAGCTAAACCGCGGTTATTACAAGTTTTAAAGCTTTAAGGAAAGGATAATTTTTATTGACAGTTGGTCGTAGATGGAGTAATGTTATAACAACATAATATTGGCATACTTATTGAAAAGTAAGGGCGCAAAACTATAGGGTCTAAATACAGTGTTATATGACAGCCAGTTGCAAAAAAGTAATCACAAAATGTGATGACATTTAAAAGCAACGGCAGAGTCGTTGCTTTTTTGTTTGAATGGTTTAGGCATATCGTTTTGTGAGTACTTTGTTTTGAGATCAGTAGTTGAGATTACCCGGAAATTAAAAACACTTAAATGAGTTGCGTCGCATTAAAGTAGTGATATATAATAAAAAATAAATACGGTTATACCAGTCCGTTGGATTGTGATATAATACTCGAACACTTTATTGTGCTCGAGTTAGCTCCAAGACAATTATGTTTTGGTGAAGAATTAATTTAACGAAGGGAGGTAGACAATGAATTTAGAGTTTCAATCGGCAACAAAGCCGACACTCAATGGGGTTCGGGGGATTAGTAAAAATGCTGAGAACGCGTCAACCCAACACACAAAAGGCCAGGAAAGAAGCGCCCAGTTTAGAGATCTGCTTAATCAGTCAAAACAGGAAATCAAGCAGGCGGATCGTCAATTGGAGAAAACACGGGAAAATCGCAAAGCATCAGAGTCAACGGCACAAAGTAATCAACAGGAAAAAGAACAGTCGTTGTCAGATGTTAGTGAAGTTCGATCTGACGAGAGCCCATCTGGAAAAGTAGAGGAACTCAAGGATGAGGGAAGTCAGGTAAACGATTTGATACCAACACTTGATCCGTCTTTACTGATTGGCGTACAAAATGTTCAAGGTGACAAAAAGACAGCCGTAACGGGTCTTGGCCTGAACTTAGGGCAAGAAGAAACGACGCCAGCAGATCTTATCAGTCAAGAACAAGTGATTCCGTTAATCGACAGCAGTAAGAAAGCGCAAGATGTATCCGTTTTAAAAGGTGTTGCTGAGTTTGAGCAAATGGAAAATGTTAAGGTTTTGTCACAAAACCCCGACAAAGTAGAAAATCAGGAAACCGAAGACCTTTTAGAGGTATTAAGCGGGACCAAACCGGAGGTGGAAGTAACAAAAGAAGTGAGTAGTAAAGTTGATTTTTCACAACAACTCGTAGGTAAAACAAACCTAAACGATGACACAAAACAGCAGACTGCTCAAGGTATTGAACCAATGGAAGAGAATCAAATTGCGACAGAAAAAGCAGCTACCGTTATCAACGGAAAGGCCGATTCTGAACAGCAGACTGCTCAAGGTATTGAACCTAAGGAAGAGAATCAAATTGCGACAGAAAAAGCAGCTACCGTTGTCAACGGAAAGGCCGATTCTGATTTAGCAAAAGAGACGGGTTTGGAACAAACAAAAACAGTGGATGTTCAGAAAAGCGCAATCAACCAGACCGAAAACCAGAATCCCGGTGAACGCGGCGTTCAGGATCTTAGTTCAATGGGCGTCAGCTCAAATAAAGGACCTGAAGTTGGGCATAGTGCCAAGGTAGAGGTCGCGCAACAGGTCGAGCAGAAGATTATCCAGAATTTCGAACCAGCTAAACCAATGACATTACAGATGACACTGTCTCCGGATAACTTGGGTGATATTGATATTAAGCTGAGTTATAATCAGGGAAAACTCATTATTGACATTATGGCAGCAAGCAGCGAAACCCAAAAACTGTTGGGAAATCAAATCAATCAATTGGTGCGTGGCTTAGCTCTGCAAAATGTCCAGGTGGAAACGGTCCACTTGAATACACCAGTGGAAGCGACAGAAAATGGTGAAAGCATGGGTTCTCTTTTAAATGATGGCTCACAGTTTTCACAGCAGCAAAACAATGCACCCTTAAAAGAACAATTTTTAAGCAAAGGAACCATTCAAAATAATGCTTTTAGTAATGGTGCTCAAGACAGCAATGATGAACTGATTAGTCTAGCCCAGAATCTTCAGTACAATGGACAGCGAAGGATTAATTACTTAGTATAAAATGAGTATAAGGAGGAAAAAATCATGGCAATCGATGGAATTAACAATTATTTAAGTACGTCAGCAACAGCAGCAACAACGACAGCTGCGCAAACTAAAAAAGCGGGCACATCTCTGGATATGGATGACTTTTTAAAACTGATGGTCGCTCAGCTTCAGAATCAGGATATGAACAACACCGCCGATACATCCCAATATACCGCCCAGATGGCACAGTTTTCGATGGTTCAGGCATTAACGGAGCTTAATGAGATGACCAAAACGACGTATTCGATGAGTTTGATTGACAAAGATGTTATACTGGCGGAAAATGCTGCGGACGGTTCACTTCATGTTGTTGCAGGGACGGTACAAGGCGTTAATTTATATGATGGTGAAGCACAAGTTATTGTCAATGGTGTTTCATATCCAGTCAGCAGCATCATGGAAGTTGCTCAGGCAAAATAGAAGATTTAACAGCTTGATTTAACGGCCTGTTAATAAAGAGGTGATAAAATGGCAGACACAATCACTGGCAATTATTATCGCTTAAATGACGCAATAATTCGCCAGGCAGAAAAAATAAAAGATACCAGTCAGCAACAAGTGGTCAATGATTCGCAAAAAAGCGAAACCAGTTTCAAGGATCTGCTCGATTTGCAGATTAAAAACACCGTCACATTTACCAAACATGCCAGTATCAGAAAAGAACAGCGCAACATTGCAGTGACACAAACTGATCTGGAAAAATTGGGTGATGCCTGTGACAAAGCCCAGGAAAAAGGGATTGAGAATGCGCTAATTATGATGGATAACTCAGCATTTATTGTAAATGCAGCAGACAAACGGGTGATCACCGTCATGGACAAAAACGAAATGAAAAATAAACTATTCAATGATATTGATGGTGCCGTATTTATATAGTTGGACCTCGATGAGGAAACGATGAAGCTTTGACCGACAGATAAGCTTCAAACGGCACAGAAAGGATTACAAATGATCAGATCTTTATACTCAGGAATTTCAGGGATGGCTGCCCATCAAACCAAGCTAAACGTTATTGGTAATAATATTGCCAATGTAAATACTTATGGTTTCAAAGCCAGCCGCGTCGTCTTTAGCGATGTATTATATCAAAATTTATCAACCGCTACCGAAGCAACTGCCACCACTGGGGGTACAAATGCCAGTCAGTTGGGTTATGGCGCGAAGGTTGGTAGTATTGACATGCTTAATAGCATTTCATCCGGGGCATCTACTGGCCGAGCATTGGATGTCTATATTGCCGGCGAAGGTTATTTGGTTGTGCAGCCGACGGTTGGCGCCAACCGTTATACTCGGGTTGGTAATTTAAAATTTGATGCCGAAGGTAATCTGACCGATGGCTCTGGAAGCAAAGTTATGGGAATCGGCCTGGATGCTGATGGTAACCCTGTTTTAAACCCCAATGGTACATTAGGGATTGAAGAACTGAAGGCAATTAATGTTGACCCGGCAGAACTGGAAAAATACACTGGTATTACCATTGGTAAGTCCGGTGAGATCACTGGGATTAAAGCCGGCGATCCGGAATTCACAAAAGCGGCAGGAATTAGCTGGTTAAACGGGATAGTGCTTCCGGCGGATTCTAATTATACTGGCAATGTTCAACTGGCAGTTGGTGAAATGGTGTTTATTGATCCAGATCCGGCAACGACGCCTGAAATTGCCGCACTTACACTAGCGCCAACGGCAAATATTTTAAGCACGTTGACATTGACAAAAACTGGAGATGTCTATTCATTGGCGGGTGGTCTTACTGACAAAGAAGGTGTTGAACTTGATAATCCAGCCGGATCTGGGAATTATGGAGCAGCAACAGTATCTTCATCAGGCATCCTGACATTTGAGAATCTACCGGGACTTAAGATCGACACAACGAAGTTAATTGGTGATCCGACCGATCCGGCAGGGCTGGAACTAGGCACGATCGATCTAGATGGGTATACGTCGGTGGTGGCTACCGTAAAGAATCAGGGTGGAGTAACAGAATACCTAAGAACGCCACAAGGTACTGATATTGATTTTGATCCTACCACAGATAGCAGTGTACTCCTTACAAGTACAACTGGTGGTACACTTACCCTTAACGTAGAGCCAACTGCTTTCGACGCAATTGTCCAGGATTTAGCTACAAATCCGATCGAAGATAGTATAATTGGTAAAGTGGAAACTGGCAGTGACAAACCCGTTACCTTAGGTTACCTGGCCCTTGCAAAATTTGCCAACACTGACGGATTACTTCAAGATGGCAACGGCTATTTCATGGAATCCGCCAACTCCGGCGAACCGATTGCTGCAAAAGCCGGCACCAACGGCACTGGCGGGACTGAGTCAGCGAACTTGGAAATGTCAAATGTCGATTTGTCTCAGGAATTTACCGACATGATTGTCGCCCAACGTGGTTTCCAGGCAAACTCCAGAATTATCACGGTTTCTGATTCTATTCTGGAAGAATTGATTAATTTAAAACGATAGTTTAAATACTAATTGTTCACCCGAAGGAGAAAACTCCTTCGGGTAGAACTTTTTATCCTGGTCAGTCACCAAATGGGTGTTCCACCCATTTGGTGACTGACTGCTGACTGACAGAATAAATTTAAAAAGTTCTGATCAGTTGAAAACCAATTAATAAAAACTATATTTTAAGGTGGAAATATGATAGAATTGACAAGATTGAACAAACAAAAGAATGAAAAATTTCTGCTGAATTGTGAGATCATTGAAATCATTGAAGAAAAACCGGATACAACCATTCGATTGATGAACGGTAAACACTACGTGGTTACAGAGAGTTCAGCGCAAGTCCTTTCAAAGATCATTGCCTATAAACGAAGTATTTTTAGTCGTTAACCACTAAATTCTGACAGGAAGTATATATTTATGGAAATTACAACAATCATTGCCTATGTCTTAGTCGTCTTCACCATGTTTTTTGGGATGACATTTGGAGCATCTGGGTTTAATATTGGTGCACTTGGCAACTTTATTAACGTTCAGAGTATTTTCATCACGGTTGGTGGAACATTCTTTGTTTTGCTGGCCGCATTTCCCATCAAATCTTTTACGCATATCCCAAAACATTTAAAGATGATTCTTTTTAAAAACAAACAAGACCCAGCCGAATACGTCGAAATTTTGACGGAGCTTTCTAAAGAGGCCAGGCGGAAAGGATTGTTGGCACTCGAAGCCAAAGCCGCTGATATTCAGGACGAGTTTTTAAAGGAAAGTGTCTTGCGGATTGTTGATGCCATTGAGCCGGACAAGTTACGGTCCTGGTTCGACCAGAAATTGGATTATATTTCGGCGAGAAACGATGAAGAACGAAAACTTTATGATATGGGCGCTGCCCTGGGACCGGCCTTTGGGATGATTGGTACGCTGATCGGTTTGATTAATATGTTAAAAAATATGAGTTTTGAAGGCGGCGCCAGTACCTTGGGCTCCGATATGTCGGTGGCACTGATTACCACCCTCTATGGCTCAATTCTTGCCAATACCTTGTTTATGCCGATATCGAATAAGCTTGAAATAGCCCAGGAACGTGACCTGCTTATTAAAGAACTGGTGATTGAAGGGGTGGTCGCGATAAAAGAAGGCGAGAATCCTAAATATATTCAGGATAAACTGATGAACTTCTTAACCGAGGCCGAGATCAAAAAAGCAAATGGAGAAGAACCAACAAAGGGCGGAAAAGCAAAAGGTGGAAAAGCAAAAGCTAAAAAAGGAAAAGATGTTGAAAGCTAAAAATAGGGGTATATAATATGGCAAAGCGTAGTAAAAATAAAAAACCGGTCAATAAAGACGCCTGGCTGAATACCTATGCAGATATGATCACCCTGATTTTAGTTTTTTTCATTCTGCTTTTTTCCATGTCAACAATCGATGTCGAAAAGTACAAAAAACTGGTTGAAATCTTCAATCCGGCGGCCGTTTTTGAAACAACCGGAAGTGCCGCCGAGTCAGATGCGGCGACGTCACCCAATGAAGATATTACCGTGGAAGAGATTGTTGATCTGGAAGATCTGTACCAATATTTGAGTCAATATACCAAAGAAAATGGCTTAGAAGATGCCGTCAGCATCGAAAAGCATGACAAAGCGGTTGCAATTAAGTTTATGTCATCGATCTTCTTTGAGCCGGATAGTGCCCGGATAAAAGCGGGCGGCCAGCAAATTTTAGCGGATATCGGTCTGGCTTTTAGGGCCGTGGAACCGACTGTTAGGTCGATTCGGATTGATGGTCACACAGCCCAGGCCGATTCGCCGGTGGATGATCGCGATTTATCCAGTGATCGTGCCAATGAGGTTCTTCGTTTTTTTCAAAATGGTTATATCAGTGATCCCTCAAAATTGTTGTCAGTAGGATTTGGCCAGTATCGGCCAGTCGCACCAAATGATACAGAAGAAAACAGAGCTAAGAATCGTCGGGTTGAAATTATTATTTCTGAAACTGATGATTTCTTCAGTGATATTGCGGAAGGAAACGATACCGCAGTAGTTGTACAATAAAAGAGTAATAAAAGACAATAACGAGGAGAACAAACATGGCAGAAATTCTTTCGCAAAGTCAAATTGATAGCCTTTTAAGCAGCCTAATCAGCGGTAAAGACGAACCGGAAGCGCCAAGCACCAGTTCGGGTAAAAAGGTTAAAGACTATGATTTTAGAAGACCCAAGCTTTTCACAAGAGAGCAGCTTAAACATCTTTTTGGTATCTATGAAAATTATGCCAGGCTGGTGTCTTCTCATATAACAGGAGTTCTGCAAACTTATAGTTTAGTAGAAATTATTGAAGTGGAAGAACAGCAGTACTATGAATTTAATAATGCGCTTCCTGATTCGGTATTGATGGGCCTCATCGATTTTGATATAAAAGACAGTGAAGATGAAGAAGATCTGGTCATTATGGACCTTTCCAAGGACGTCGGTTTTAGTTGTTTTGACCGACTATTGGGTGGCTTGGGAAAGCCGCTAAAGGAAGACCGCGAATTTACTGAAATAGAAATCGGCGTAATGGAATATTTTTATCGCGGGATGATTAACCTGATGAAAAATGTCTGGTTTGATTATCTGGAGATTGCTCCAAGACTGATGAAAATTGAAACCAATTCGCGGATTTTACAGGGCGTTGGGGCTGATGAGAATGTGGTTATCATTGTCATGAGCATCAAGGTAAATGAAACACAGGGGAAAATAAATATTTGTATTCCGGCAACGACCTTGGATATGCTCTTCAAAAAGAAGATGTCTCAGACCAAGAAAAATATAAAAAGAGGAGATCATCTGGCAGAGGAAAAAAGACGACTAAATATTATCAATGAAATTAGAAAAACTGAATTGGAAATTAAAGGTGTATTAGGTGATACCGAAGTTATCTCCCAGGATATTTACGAACTGGAAGTGGGCGATATAATTAAGCTAAACAAACCGGCAAATTCCCTGGTGGATGTTGTTGTCAATGACGAGGTCTGGTTTAGAGGCGAAATGGGCGATTACAAGAAAAAAAGAGCAATACAGATAAAAGAGCTTAATGAGAGAGGAAGTGAACTATTCATATGACAGACGTAGTAGAGAATCCAGAAGCACTGTCCAGCATGGAAATTGATGTCATCGGTGAAGTGATGAACATTAGTATGGGGACAGCGGCAACTGCGATGTCCACCATATTAAATACTAAAGTAAACATTACCACCCCAAGAATTGAAACAATCGGCGTAGACGCCTTTGAGTTCGCTTACCTTGAACCGGTAATTGGTGTATTAATCAATTATGTCGAAGGCATTGAGGGTGCCAATGTCCTGTTGCTCCAAGAGTCAGACATGAAAAAGATCTTGTCGCAGCTATTTGACATGGAAACCAGCGATGATATCGAGTTTGATGAGATCAGCAAGAGTGCGATTGGCGAAATCATGAACCAGATGATGGGGGCAGCGGCTGGGGCCCTGGCATCATTTTTGGGAAAGGTGGTCAACATTTCACCACCAATCCTTCTGGATACTACCAATAAGTCCAGTATTCGCGAGTTGTTTTCGCTCAAGGGTGAAAACCTGGTCAGCATAAAGTTTAACTTAAGCATTGAAGGACTGGTTGAGAGTGAATTTATTAGCGCCATGGAACCGAATCTTGCCCGGGAGATTGTATCCATGTCCATGGGTGCAAGCGGTATGGGTGATGAGGAAGAAGAAGCACCTCCACCTCCACCGGTTCAGCCCCCACCCGTTCAGCAGGCGCCGGTTCAACCGGAAGCGGCATATCAGCCACCGCCCCAAGCACCCCAAGCACCCCAAGCAGAACCAACCCGGGTGGTTAGAAATGACCCGCCACCGGCAGCCTATGCGCCGCCGCAGCAACCGGTACAGGTAAACCCTTACGAGTATCGTCAGTTAGGGGTCGATCATAACGTCAACATACCCGGAGATAATTTGGATTTGCTGATGTCTGTCCCCATCCAGATTACGGTTGAACTCGGTAAAACCAGAAAAAAAATAAAAGACATTGCCGAATTAACCCTGGGAAACATCGTTGAGCTGGATCGACAGGCCGGAGATCAGGTGGATGTTATCGCCAACGGACGATTAATCGCCCGAGGGGATGTGGTGGTTGTGGATGACAACTATAGTGTTAAAATAACCGAGATCATAAAAGTCAGAGAAAATCCAGACCCCCAAAATAGCTAAGAATTATAAAGACAAAAATAAATGAGAAGAATGGATAAAAGGAGAACAAAATGAGTAAAATTTTAATTGTAGACGATGCGGCCTTTATGCGGATGATGATCAAGGACAGTTTAAAAAAAGGTGGCTTTAGTGATTTTATTGAAGCAGAAAATGGCGAAATCGCACTGGCGGAGTATAAGGAAAACCGTCCCGATCTGGTGCTTTTAGATATCACCATGCCAGTGATGGATGGAATCCAGGCGCTCCAGGCCATTAAGGGTTATGAACCACAATCAAAAGTGATTATGTGTTCAGCCATGGGTCAGGAAGGAATGGTTGTTGAAGCGATTAAAAATGGCGCCCTTGATTTCATTGTTAAGCCATTTAAGGCAGACCGTCTGATCCAAACCGTTAAAAGCGCCCTTGGCGAGTAATAAAAAGCAGGTCCAAGGTGTTTACCAGTGATGCATTTTCGATTTTTCTGGCACTATTGGGGACCGTGGGTGTCATTGTTTTAACCTATTATGGCAGTCGATGGTATGTTGAGCGCTTTATCAAAAGACCGGGATCATTGTCCGGCGGCCACCATATTCAGGTAATTGAAAGACTGATTGTCGGGAAAAGCGGTTCAATTATCATCATTGACGTGCAGGGCGTCCAGTACCTGGTTGGGGTAACTGAACAACAGATCCAAATTTTATCACAACTGGATCAACCAATTTCATTTCAAAAAAAGCAGGAACTATCGAAAGAGAGCTTTTTGAGTATGGTCAAATCATTTTCTCAAAAGGAAAAACAGAATGAATAAAAAAGTTATGACACATAATAAAAACAGCAACAGCATTTTAAAAAAAGCATCGATCATCATGCCGATGCTGGTCATTTTGTTTTTTCTGACGGCGGCAACAGCCCATGGCGCAGAACTGACGGTAGAAGGTTTTTTAGCCGGAGAAAGTTCGGATACGGTAAAAATTATCGTCTTAATGACCTTGATTGCGATTGTACCGACCCTGCTACTAATGATGACATGCTTTGGCAGAATTATTATTGTCTTATCATTTTTGAGAAATGCCCTAGGTACCCAGCAAACACCACCCAATCAGATCCTGGTGGGATTAGCTTTGGCAATTACATTTTTTGTGATGTCACCGGTATTAACTGAAATTAACACGGTTGCATTGCAGCCCTATAATGCCGGAACCATCGACTCCCAGCAATTCCTCGATCAAGCAGTTGATCCCATTAAAGAATGGATGCTAAAGCAAACCACCGCAATGGATGTCGATTTGTTTAAAAGTTTATCGGTTCAGGCGGGTCAGCAGGGCATTGAAAATCTGGCACCCCAGGAACTACCGCTGACCATTGTCATTCCAGCCTTTATCATCAGTGAGCTGAAGCGGGCTTTTCTGATTGGTTTTTTAATCTTTATTCCATTCTTACTCATCGATATGATTGTTTCAAGTGTGCTGATGTCGATGGGGATGATGATGCTCCCGCCGGTTATGATTTCCCTGCCATTTAAGATCATGTTATTTGTAGTGGTGGATGGATGGGGTCTATTGGTAAAAACCTTGATCATGACCTATAATTAAGTAGAAGGGAACAGCATATGGGTATTGGCGATTTAATTGGAGTTTTTAGAGATGCAGTATTTACCGGGATGAAGGTCGCAGGGCCAATCCTTTTAATTAGTATGTTAGTGGGGCTGGTGATCTCAATTATTCAAGCCGCCACCTCAATCAACGAACAAACCATGACCTTTGTGCCCAAACTGATCATCACAGCCCTGCTGATGGTTATTACAGGGGGATGGATGTTGCAGCAGATGATGGATCTGTTCTTTCGGATATTTGAACTCATTGCGACAAAGATCTAATGCGTAGATCAAAATTCATGGATCAAATGGATGAATCTAAACGATGGTGCTAAAATATCCGGAGATAGTAGAAAAAATAAGCATGGGTGATAAAGATGACCTTTGACATGAATCAGTATCTGATTTTTCTTTTAGCCAGCTGCCGGACAGCGGGAGTTATTTTTTTTAATCCCATCTTTGGCAGACGAGGGGTTCCCACTATTCTGAAGGTGGGATTATCGCTGGCGCTTGCCCTATTTGCCGTTTTTGAGTTTAGTGCCGTCCAAGTGATCAACTATTCCGCGATCGAATTTATCGGGGCGATGCTTCAGGGATTTATCATTGGGATGGTCATAGGCTTTATCATGCAGATGTTTCTATCAGTATTCCAGATGGGTGGAGAGCACATCGATATGCAAATGGGTTTGAGTATGGCTTCGATGTATGATCCCTCCACCCAGGCAAACGTCACCGTCACCGGAAATTTATTGACAGCCATGTATGTCCTGATCTTTTTTGTCTCAAACGCTCACCTGGCATTATTTTCGGTGGTGATCCAATCATTTCAGGTGATTCCGCTAGGCTTAGGCAATATCAGTGACCGGGTCGGCGTCTATATCATTGAGCTGATGTATTATATTTTTATCTACGCCATCCAGGTAGCTATTCCGATTATTGTCACCGAGCTCATTTCTGAATTTGCTGTCGGCATTTTAATGCGACTGGTACCCAATATCAATGTCTTCGTTATCAATATTCAAATTAAGGTGATGATTGGTTTAATTGTAATTTTTACCTTGATACCGGCGTTAGCAAATTTTATGACCCGAATGAATTTGCTGATGATGGAAAAGATCACTCAGGTATTAACTTTTTTTATTTGATTTATAACTTTCTCATAACGTAATTATAGTGTTCTTAGATCGTCTTTTATACGATTTTTGGATAATCTACCGATGCATAATCAAAACCTAATCGGAGAAAAAAATGGCAGGATCAGAAAAAACAGAAAAGGCGACCCCAAAAAAAAGAAAAGACGAACGAAAAAAGGGTAATACCTTTCAAAGCATAGACGTTGTCAGTGTGGTGTTGCTGTTTATGGCATTTTTTATGCTTAACCTGATGGTGCCGTTCATTTACCAACAGCTGAAAAAGAACTATCACGGGCAAATGGATAAGGTAGCAAGCATGGATACCCTAACCGTAACCAGTGTCGGCCAGCTTTTTAGGGAGGCAGCCTTGGTATATTTTGTTTCGGTACTACCGGTAGCGGTTGTAATTATGATCATCGCCATTATTATGTCAGGAGTGCAGACTGGCTTTCTGGTAGCTGCTGATGGATTAAAACCTAAATTTAATCGGATCAATCCCTTATCCGGTATCAAAAGAATGGTATCAATACGATCAGTCGTTGAACTGCTTAAATCGATGGCCAAGGTGGCCTTAATCATTGGGGTTATTTACACCACGATTTTAAGCATTATTCCGATGACACCCGATATGTTGGCTACAAAATTGGACGCGAATCTGATATTTATGAACGATCAGATTATCTCGATGGTGCAAACCGTCTGTCTGATTTTTTCAGTGGTGGCAATTCTCGACTACGCCTACCAGCGCTATGATTATGAAAAAAAATTAAAAATGACCAAACAGGAAGTTAAGGACGAGTATAAGCAAACCGAAGGAAATCCTGAAATTAAAGGCAAGATCAGACAAAAACAACGTGAAATGAGTATGAGCCGGATGATGCAAATGGTGCCTCAGGCCGATGTGATCGTCAGAAACCCGACCCATTACGCAGTCGCTTTAAAATATGATATGGATCATGATGTCGCCCCGTTAGTACTCGCCAAGGGCAAAGACCATATCGCGATGAGAATTGTCAGCGTCGCAGCAGAAAACAAGATCCTGATTAAGGAGAACAAGGCACTAGCTAGAGGTCTGTATGAGTCTGTCGAGATCAATGACTATATACCCGCTGAACTGTATAAAGCCGTGGCCGAATTAATGGCCTGGGTTTACAGCAATAAAAAGAAGGAAACTGTCAAATGAAAATCATTCAAAACCTTGTCGTCGTCTTTGTCATTCTGACAATTGCCCTTATTATTATACCCTTACCACCTTTTATTTTGGACTTCATGTTTATTTTAAACATTGCCATATCACTCATTATTCTCTTAACAACAATGTATATCAAGGGGCCGCTGGATTTTTCAATCTTTCCATCAATGCTCTTAATTACCACCCTATTAAGGCTGGCCTTGAATATTTCTTCAACCCGTCTGATTCTTTCAAATGGTGGGAAAGCCGGGGCCGTCATTGAAACCTTTGGTTCCTTTGTTCTGGGTGGTAATGCTGTCGTTGGGTTTGTTGTCTTTATTATCATCGTTATTGTACAGTTTATTGTTATCACTAAGGGCGCCGAACGAATTTCAGAAGTTTCCGCCCGATTCACCCTGGATGCGATGCCGGGAAAGCAAATGTCCATTGATGCCGATCTGAGTTCCGGTGCAATTACCGATATTGAGGCCAAGGAAAGACGGCTAAAAATTCAAACCGAAGCTGAGTTCTATGGTTCCATGGATGGGGCCACCAAGTTGGTAAAAGGTGATGCGGTCGCATCAATGATCATTGCCGTTATTAATCTTGTCGGCGGAATGATAATTGGGATGCTGCAGGGCGGCATGGCCCTTGCAGAGGTCGTTTCAGTCTATACGATTGCTACCGTCGGGGATGGTCTGGTCAGTCAGGTACCGGGATTGATGATTTCTGTTGCCACCGCGATGATTGTTACACGGGCAGCGTCCGAAAACAACCTGAATGTGGATGTCAAAAACCAGTTTTTATCGCAACCCCAGGTTTTAGTCATTGCCGGTATTGTTATCGCTTCAATGGCACTTATTCCCGGAGCGCCGGCATTCCAGATTTTGTCTTTGGCAGTACTGCTCAGCGGGTTTGGCTTATTACTGATTCGTCGCTCCAACGTCAAAGTGGTAGTGGATGAAGCCGAACAAATGACCCAATTGGTCCAGGAAGAAAGCAGTGAAGTTGACTTCTACCGAAACATCGACAACGTTTACAATGTTATTGGCGTTGAGCCAATTGAAATGGAATTTGGTTATTCGCTATTGCCGATGGTCGATGAAGGCAGCTCTGGTAATTTTATCGACCGTATTGTTATTTTTAGAAAACAATTTGCTGTTGACATGGGGGTGGTAATTCCGACTGTTCGGTTAAGAGATAATGGACTTATCAACCCCAATCAGTATATAATAAAAATTAAAGGGGAAGAGATTGCCAAAGGTGAAGTACTGGTAGGCTATTATCTGGCCCTTGACCCGTCAAACACCAGTGAGCCCATTGACGGGATCGAAACCATTGAGCCGGCCTATGGCATCAAGGGGAAATGGATCACCGAGAATGAAAAGGAATTGGCTGAAGTTTATGGCTATACGGTTATTGATGCCCTGTCTGTTATTGTGACCCATATGTCAGAAGTGATTAAAAAGCACATGCATGAGCTGTTAAGTCGGCAGGATATCAACACCTTGCTGGAAAATGTATCAAAGTCAAATCCGGCCATTGTTGACGATGTTATCCCAAATATTATTTCGATTGCCGACTTCCAAAAGATACTCATAAATCTCTTAAATGAAGGGATTCCCATCAGAGACTTGGAAAGTATCTTAGAAACCCTGGGTGATCATGGCATGAATATTAAAGACACCGACATGCTCACTGAGTATGTCAGGCAGAAGCTCAAACGAACCATTACCAGAAAATACACCGATGGCAATAGCATCAAGGTCATTGCTCTGGATCAGGAAATAGAGAACATTATCCTTAATTCGGCTAAGAAAAATGAACACGGCACCTACCTTGCTATTGATCCCCAGGTGGTGCAGACCATTGTCGAGAAGGTAACCGAGCAAATCGAAAAGCTAAAAGAAATTATTGACCATTCGATTATTCTCACCTCCCCCATCGTGCGTATTTATTTTAAGCGATTAATAGAACAATTTCTGGCAGATTTAACCGTCCTTTCTTTTAATGAAATAGATACAAATATTCAGATTCAAGTGATCGGAATGATAAAGCTGGAAAATTAATCTACGCAAATCCTTTGAAGTATAAGGAGTGTCAAAATGAATGTTGCAGAAAAAAATAACGAAGATAAGAGCTTAGAAACGAAGCCAGACAAACAACCAAGAGAAAAAACGCTGGAGGAAAAGAAGACTGAAGAAAAGATCATGGTGCTCTGGCAATTATATAAAGAACAGCGGACAACCGAGGTTCGTAATGAAATTGTGCTGCAATATACTGGTCTGGTCAAGAAAATTGTGTTACGGTTTAAGGGAAGTTACAATAATTTTGGACAACTGGACGATATGGTCAATCAGGGGATGATTGTGTTAATTGACGCGGTAGAGAAGTTCAATCCGGATTTGGGCAATAAATTTGAAACCTTTGCGACGCTAAAGATAAGAGGTTCAGTTGTCGATTTTATGCGAAAACAGGACTGGGTGCCGCGGAGCCAACGGAGTCTTTCCAAGGTGCTAGAAGAAACCTACGGTGAATTATATGCTTCACTGGAAAGAGAGCCTTCAGAAGCAGAAATTGCCGCAAAAATGGGAATCTCCGAGGCAAACCTGCAAAAGATCTTACAGCAGCGGCACAACGCCATTGTCCTTTCCTATGAAGAGGCGATTAATGAAAAAATGATGGAGGTATCCCCGCTGATAACGGAAGAGAAATCCGACGATTCACCAGAATCACGAATGCTCTATAATGAACTAAAAGAAAAGCTGGGGGAAGCGGTCGATCAGTTAAAAGAAAAAGAGCGGCTGGTGGTATCGCTTTACTACTATGAAAACCTAAAATTAAAAGAAATTGCTGAGGTGCTGGGGGTGACCGAGTCAAGGGTGTCGCAGATCCATTCCCAGGCCATGATTAAAATGAGAAATCGCTTAAAAAACTATTAACAGGAGGTGTTACCATGGATAGAGGATCATACGCAGCAGCAGCTGGCATGTTCTCCGGACAAAAAGCAATCAATGTATTGGCTAACAATGTGGCAAATGTCACCACGGCAGGCTATAAAAGTCAATCCACAGTCCAGTCAACCTTTGCCGAATATATGATTTCACGAATGAGTACAAACCCAAGAATCGCTGAGGCCGAAATTGGAGCGGGCGCTTACATTACGGTTAATGATGGGCAATTCACCGATTTTACCCAGGGTATTTTTGAAACAACCAATCGCACCGTGGATATGGCCATTCAGGGACAGGGCTTCTATGTGATTCAAAACGCTAATTTTGGCCAGGTGCTCACCCGTAATGGCCAGTTTGAACTGGATGCGCAAGGCTTTTTAACCTTGCCGGGGGTGGGCCAGGTGCTCAACAATGGTGGGCAACCGATTCAACTGACGGGTAGCGAATTTACCGTCAATCCCAACGGTACTATCATTCAAAATGGCGCTCAGGTAGCCGTTCTGAATATTTCAACAGTCGCAAATGGGGATGAACTCACCCAGGTTGGTGAGGGTTACTTTCAAGCCGAAAACGGCTTTCAGCCAGCGCAAGCAGGAAGTTTCAGTCTACTGCAGGGAATTCTTGAAAAATCCAACGTTAATATGACCGATCAAATGAGTGACATGATTGCCAGGCAAAACAATTTTACCTCATGTACCCAGATGCTTAAGATCTTTGATAAAATCAGTGAAATTGCGTCGAATACCATCGGTAGAGTCGGATAATTAAAAAAGAAGGAGTACGATTATGATAAGAGGATTTTACGCTTCAAAACTTGGTATGATCGCGCAACAGAATAATCTTAATACCATTGCTAACAATGTGGCTAATATTAATACCGTTGGATTTAAACCTCAGAATACGGCATTCTCGGCATTATTATACGAAAATATTGATGGTGGCGGCGGCGTTGAAATCAGCACCGGTCATGGTGTTAAGGTTCAAAAAATCGGTATCGATTTTACCCAGGGGTTTCTTAAACCAACCGGACGAACCCTGGATTGTGCCATTGAAGGGCCGGGATTTTTTGCCATACAAAACAGAGAAACCAATACCACAACATACACCAGAGATGGGGTATTTCACATCAGTGTTGAAGGTGAACAAAATTTTTTAGTTGATGCCAGAGGAAACTACGTCCTGGGACAGGACGGAAACACCATCAATATTACCGATGGCTTTGATGCCACGACCCTGGGGGTTTTTGCTTTTGATAATCCCTATGGTCTGACCTTATTAGGAAACAATCAATTCGCAGTATCGGATTTATCGGGTCAGCCTGAGGCGGATGCGCAAAGTACCATAAGAACCGGCTATCTGGAATCATCAGCTACCGATTCGGCCACGGAAATGGTTAAAATGCTGGAATCAAACCGGGCTTTTTCGTTTAATTCCAGAATTGTTCAATCTACCGATGAAATGGAAAAGACAGTCAACCAGTTAAGATAGACATTGTTTAGAGTGGACGTGTGAGTTAAGAAAATGTTTATGGAAAAGGGGATGGATTATGAGTGAGGAGAATGCAAAAACAGAAAATGTAAACTTGATTGAGGTCAGTATCAGTGACGATAAAAGACAAGGCTTCATCAAGCTGGAAAAGCAGGAAGAAGGTAACACCGTTTTTACAAAAGAAGCGTTACTTACGGCCCTGGCGGAAAAACAAATTGAGCATGGCATCATCGACAGTGCGGTACAAAAACTGGCTCAACGGCCAATTTTTAATATTCGCATTAAAGTAGCAGAAGCGACGGCTCCTGTTGATGGCAAAGATGGCGTCGTTAAGCTGTTCGTGAAAAAAGATGCCGATTATAAACCGGAATACAGTGAAGACGAAACGGTTGATTATAAGAATCTTGACTATTTCCAGATGGCCCAAAAAGGTCAGGTTCTTTGCGAGATCGAAAAAGAAACAGCGGGAATAGCGGGGAAGGATCTTTATGGACAGCCAATTCCTGCCTACAAAGGCCGAAAGCCGCAGGTGCCAGCCGGAAAGAACACCAGTTTGAACGAAGATGAATCAAAGCTGATGGCCGACTGTGATGGCATTATAAAATTTGTTAGCACAATCAATATTGATGAAATGATGCATATCCGCAGCAATATCGATTTTTCAACCGGAAATATCAATTTTCCTGGCGACGTTACCATTGATGGCGATGTCAGCAGCGGGTTTAGCGTTAAAGCCGGGGGAAACCTGATTATAAAAGGTGTGGTAGAAGATGCGGTCATCGAATCAGCCGGAAATCTGGTAATCGCCAAAGGGATTTATGGTGGAACGGCTGGCGAAGTGACGGCCGGAAAAGACCTCCGTTGTAATTACATTGAAAATGCCAGTTTAAATGTAAAAGGTGATATCACCGTGGACTACATCATCGACGGAAAAATAACCTGCGATGGTAATATTCACCTGTCCGGATCAAAGGAACTCGTAATCGGGGGAGAAATAAAGCTTCGGGGAGAGCTTGTGGCCAGAAACATTGGAAACGAACGGGAATATCCCACGGTGATTCGTATCCTGGGGGAAAAAGCCGTTGATCAGGCTGAACTCGACCGATTAGAACTAAAAAAAGAAGAAGCAAAACTGCAACTTGAAGAAAATAAAGCAAAAGAAGCACAGATCAATGGATTGCTATTGACGCAGGAAAAGAACAGTATTTTAAACCGCAATCATAAAAGTTCTGGAATGGAGCAAGTCAAAACCCTGAAAAAACAAATTGACAGACAGTTTATGCTACTTAAAAAAGAACTCGAAGAAATTGATAACGCCATTGGCTATGTGAAGAATCAGGGGATTGTCAATTATTTTGGTTCCGTTTCAGTAAAACGAAAACTGTACCAGGGAACTCGGATCTACTTTGGTGATATGCTCTTTTCATTTGAAGTTGACAGTTTGGAACATTGCAAAATTTATTGGGATCAGGATGATATTGTCAACGGGATGATGTGATGATAAGAAACTAGATTAGTTAGAAAGAGGTAAAAATTTGTTCGAGAACTACGATGAACTAAATGAAATGCAAATTGATATGCTCCGGGAAATTGGGAATATCGGAGCTGGGAATGCAGCGACCGCCTTAGCCACCATCTTAGATGAAAAAGTAGATATGAGTGTTCCCAGTGTACGCATCACCGGTTTTGATGAAGCCGTTGAAAACTTGGGTGGGGCAGAAACCATGACGGTGGCGGTGCTGGTCAATTTTAGCGGTGATGCCCACGGCATGATCATGTTTTTACTGAATGTGGAAGACGCTAAGAGCATCATGGATATTCTGGTTGGTGAAGATGAAAGTGATGAAGAACTGAGTGAAATGAAAATTTCAGGGATCAAAGAAATCGGTAATATTTTGGCATCATCCTATGTCAATGCTATTTCAGCATTAACCGGACTAACCATTGAAGTCTCCGTTCCTTATGTCGCCATCGATATGGTTGGTGCTCTGATGAGTGTGCCAATTATTGAGTTTGGGGCAATTGGTGACAAACTAATGTTTATTGAAGAAAATTTCCTGGGTGAAACCAACGATTTAAAAAGTAATATGATCATGTTTGCCGAAATCAATACCTTAAAAACGATTATGCAAAAACTTGGACTCGAAATATGAGCAAGTCGATTGTAATTGGAATATCAGATTATAAATTAGCGAAGGGCCCGGAGGTACTCGTCACCTACGCTTTGGGTTCCTGTGTGGGAGTATGCTTATACGACAAGGTTTCAAAAGTTGGGGGATTGTCGCATATTATGCTGCCGGACAGCACTAATTTTTCAAATAAAGATATAAATCGCAAAAAATTTGCGGATACCGCTATTGTTGATCTGGTTGATGAAATGAAGCGAGCCGGATGCGGCAATAACCGCATTGTAGCAAAAATTGCTGGCGGCGCCCAGATGTTTGCGGTTCAGCCGGGCAGTAAGCTGGGTGCCATCGGTGAACGCAATATAATCTGCGTCAAGCAGGTGTTAAACCAGCTGCGGATTCCCATTCTGGCAGAAGATACCGGATTGAATTTTGGACGAACCCAATATTTTGATCTGGCAACCGGCATCATGAAAATCCAGTCACTCAATCGGAAAATTGAAGAGTTCTGATCTTTAAACCGTGTCCGTTGCTGAGCATTTCATGCCCAGCTTTTTTATTAAATTGAATTAAGGTTTAAAAGTCGTTTATTCGGGTAGAAAAAGAACAAGAATTTTACTAATGAGATGAATAAATTAGGGTGTACCTTTTTAAACGTTTCAAGTATAATGGTAACAACGAAAACTTTAAAAAAATATTTAAAGAGGAGATTTATAATGGCAGAGAATGTTGTAGATAATTACAATCTGGAAGAAGATACCCAGCACGGTAGATTTCTAACCTTTTCATTAGAGGAAGAAGTATTTGGCATTGAAATAAAATATGTTACTGAAATCATTGGGATGCAGTCGATTACAAAAGTCCCGGAAGTGCCAACCTATATCAAGGGGATTATCAATCTGCGTGGAAAGATTATTCCGGTTCTTGACGTAAGACTACAGTTTGGTAAAGAACCCGTGGATTATAACGACCGAACCTGTATTGTGGTCATTGACATTGAAGCAGTCTCTGTGGGACTGATTGTCGACAACGTAGAGGAAGTCTTAACCATCGACGATGAAGAAATTGCACCACCACCATCAAACAAAACTGGTTTTGAAAATCGTTTTATGAAAGGGATTGGTAAGGCCGGCGGTAAGGTTCAATTGCTTTTGGACTGCGAACGGTTGTTAAAAAATGAAGAAATAGAAGTGATTGAAGAATTACTTGAAGAAAAATAGTAAGGGGAGCCGTGATGAGACTTAAGCAGAGAATTAAGGTGCTGATCGTAGACGATTCCCTGGTCTTTCGTGAGTCTCTATCAAGGGAAATATCGAAAGATCCCGACATTGAAGTCGTTGGAACAGCAACTGACCCCTATATGGCCAGAGATTTGATTATCAAATTAAAGCCTGACGTATTGACCCTGGATGTTGAAATGCCGAAGATGAATGGCATCGAATTTTTAAAAAAACTGATGCCCCAATACCCTTTGCCGGTTATTGTAGTCAGTTCGGTTTCTAAGAATGTCCTGGACGCCCTTGATGCCGGTGCCGTAGAATTTGTTACCAAGCCCAATGTTTCAAGGCCGGGTGGCATGGCTTCGTTTGTCAATGAGTTAATCATTAAAATTAAAATTGCCTCCACGGCTAAGGTTGGCAACCGTAAAAGTGATTATACCCCCAGCCATCCCATTGCCAATCAGGGGATTGACACCCAAAGCAAGATCATAGCTATCGGTGCCTCAACCGGCGGAACCGACGCGATTCATACTGTTATCTCCGGCTTGCCCAGGGATATGCCCCCGATTATTATTGTTCAGCATATGCCGCCGGTGTTTACCAAGCTCTATGCCGAACGGTTAAATAATACCTGCGAGCTGGAAGTTAAAGAAGCAGCGGACGGAGATGATTTAAGACCAGGTCGGGTTTTAATTGCCCCCGGCAGCTACCAGATGCGGCTGGCCAAAAGAGGACCCGGTTATATTGTTAAGTGTACCCAGGAAGAAAAGGTTAGCGGCCATTGCCCATCGGTTGATGTTCTTTTCGATTCTGTGGCCGATGTGGCTGGAAAACAGTCGCTTGGCGTCATTCTTACCGGCATGGGCCGGGATGGTGCTAACGGTCTGCTTAAGATGCATAAAAAGGGTGCCTACACCATTGGCCAGGATGAAAAATCCTCGATTGTTTATGGCATGCCAATGGTTGCCTACAACATCGGCGCCGTGGACAAACAATTGTCCCTGGAGCGCATCGCCGACGAAATCATCCGGTTCTTATCAAAATAGTTTTATCACTAGACACGGGCGGGTACTACCCGCCTCTACGAATAGAAACAAACCAACGCAATAAACACCAACGTAACGCATTGTCCCGGGCGGGTACTACCCGCCCCTACGAACAAAAATAAACCAACGCAATAAAAACACTAACGTAATGCATTAACCCGTAGGGGCGATTATCAATCGCCCGCATGCGAAATGCAACAAAATAATTTATAGGAACCTAACGAATTAACCCGTAGGGACAAGGGTCTGACCCCTAGGTCATTATCAATCGCTTGGAAAATCGCCAGTCCCCCAATAATCCAGACATCACCACAGATGATGCCTGGATTATTTATATATCTTCCCCCCTCCCCCCCCAATTATTTTCTATCTTTTTCTAAAGTATTCTTTTATAATGACGATATGTATAACAAGAGATAAAATAAAGATTAATCAGCAAAAATAAATAAACGTATTGTATAATAAAGAAGGAGGTTTAGTCATGAAAATTTTATCAAGCAATAATCCCGTAGTTCAATCCAAAACAGGTCAGGATACAGCAGCAGAATCGAGCCGTCGTCTGGATTCGCAGAAAAAAGACATCGGCAAGAATAAACAAGACAGCAGCAGTATTTCAAACAGCCGTAGTGCGTCCTTTGAAGACAATCGCGTATCTACCGCCAAATCAGCGATCCTATACGATGTTACCGTCAAAGAATCAAGTCGTTTGGGTGAATTAAAAGAAGCCGTTAAAAACGGAACCTATCACGTACCAACCGATGCGTTGGTCGATGCGCTTCTAAAATAAGAAAATATAAAATTCTCGAGGAGGCTTAACTATGCCTGAAACAATAAAATATAAACAAACTTTAGATAGTTTTTATGACTATCTTTTCGGGGTTATTAAGCTTCATCGTGATACCATACCCAAGCTTAAAGATGAGCTGATGCTGATTCAGAGTAACAGCATCGATGAGCTAAGTGATAACCTCAATCACCAGCAGATCTTTCTGTATCAGATTAAGAACTTTGATCAGGATGTTGGCGATTATATGGAAAAATTGGGCGTTAGTGGTAAAAACATTAGTGAAGTAATCGGTCAGTTTCCCAAAGACGAGCAAGAACGATTTGCAAAACTGCTGACAGAATTTAAAGAAGTCGCTAAAGAAATAGAGTTTTATAAAGATAAATGTCAGACTCTTCTGCAAACAAAATTGTATATGGTCAACAAGAATATTGCGCAATTTGAAGCAAAACAGGAAAAAACGACCTATGGAGAAGATGGCAAAGAAGAGGGCGGTGTCAAACTTCCCAGTGCTTTTGAAAAGAGCGTTTAGTATACGTGCTCGGGGGTCAGATCCTCCTAAATCGTATAATGTAGGGGCGATTATCAATCACCCGGGGGTCAGACCCTCGCCCACAAACAGGGATCAGAGTAAAAGGAGAAAATAATGGCTGCAACATTTGTATCATATAATATCGCCAGCAGAGCCATGGAGGCCAGTCAGGCAAGTATCAATATCGTTGGGAATAATATTTCCAACATTAATACCGAAGGTTATACTAGACAACGGGTGGATGTTGTCTCCGTAACAAATAGCGGTATGGTTCAAAAATACGCTAATCCACAAATATCTTCCGGTCTCGGTGTAAAAGCCACTGGAACAACCCAACTCAGAGATCCGTACATCGATGCCCGGTACCGTAACCAGAATTCAGAAAATAGTCGCTACGAAACCATGGTCAAAGGGCTTACCAATTTAGAAGATGTCTTTGATGAAGCGTCAGCACAAGCTCTGATGGGAGAGTTTTCCAGCTTTGTTCTAGATCTTAATAGTTTGGCACAAACGCCAGGCACCTCGGATATTGCTCAGGTTGTGCGTTCGGCAGCAGAAAAAATAACTCAAATGATGAACATGTATGCCAATCAGCTTGACGAGATTCGAACCGAGCAGACTGAAAACCTTGAAGTAACGGTCGACAGCGAATTTAATACCTTTGTTAAAAATATCGCGGCGTTAAATGAACAGATTCAACGGGAAGAAATTTATGGCAACACCCCCAACGAGCTCTACGATCACCGTAACCTGCTTATTGATAAATTATCGGGAATTGCGAATATCAAAGTCAGCATGACGCCAGCCGATGTGATCTCGGAAAATCTTTCCATTCCCCATTATCGCATTACCATGGAAAATCCTGGTGGCGGCGAACCGATTACGATTGTGGACAATGGTAAATATGCAGAGATGAGTCTTGACGCAAAAACGGACCCCCTCAATGTTAAATTATCAGTGGTGGATACAACCGGAAACTTAAGGGATGATGCCAACGATCTGATTAGTGATGGTAAGCTGCATGGCTATTTAAGTATCATCAACGGCAAAGGAACCTTTGCAAGTGCGACTGAAAATAATGCCAAAGGCATTTATTATTATAACGAAAAAATAAACATTATGGCAAACAAATTTGCCGAAGAGTTTAATAAGATAAACAGTGATATTTTTGTCGAAGACACGACGGATCCTATAAATGGTTATAAACAAAATGACTTTGCGACCAATCCGTTAAATCTATTTACCGATGATTCAGGAACATCAACAGCGAATTTAACAGCCCGAAATATCCAGGTATCAACGGAATGGCTAAAAAACCCGTCCTACATTAACACGACCAAAAAACCATTTATTGAGGGTCTGCCTGCGACGACTGATTATAAGGCAACACCATCAGAACCGGATAATGTCCTGCGAATGATTGAGCGAATGAGTGATCAGATTGATTTTAAAGATAGTATGGGAAGTACTATCTTGTCAGGAACTTTTAACGAATATATGACCAGCGTGGTTAGCGAAGTGGGAACCGACGTAGAGCTGTATACCAACTTCTCTAAAACGGCCACGAATGTATTCCAGACCATCTCAGACTCCAGGGATTCGGTTTCAGGGGTGTCTTTAAATGAAGAGGGGATTAACCTCTCGGCTTTCCAGAAGGTCTATAATGCCGCCATGCGCTATTTTAACGTGCTGGATGAAAACCTTGATAACGTCATTAACAAGATGGGCGTATAAACGTCCGGTTGGATTTACCATATATACCGTATATAACGGAAGGGAAGTGAAGAAATGAGAATTACCTATCGCATGATGACCTCAAGATATTCAAATAATTTAAATAATTTATCGGTAGATTTGGACAAACTGAATACCCAGGTGGCCACTGGCAGAAAATATGCCAGAACATCTGAGGATGTATCCTCGGCCGTTCGGGGCTATCAAATAAGGCGGAACCTATCCAAGGTAGAAGGTTATCAGGATAACATAAAGCATGCTGATGCCTTTTTAACGAACTCGGAGAGTACTGTAGGTCAGATTGAGTCTTCGCTCGCTGAAGCGACAGATAAGATTTTGCAGGGGATGAACGGGACCCAAAGCGAAGATACGCGAAAGATTATTGCTACCGAACTTCGTTCCATTCAAAGTCAGTTATTGGAAACTCTTAATACTAATACATCGGGAGTGTATCTTTTCGGCGGAAGTAATAACGAAAAACCGTTTGTAGTTGTAAATGATAAACTTCAATATAATGGCACAAATTTGGATGATTTGAATGAAGGAACGCCTGCAGAGATTGAATTGTTAGAATCATTAAAGAAAGACTCTTTGTATGTGGATATTGGCTTAGGTGTATCATTCGACCAAACTTCGGGAGAAGTGGAACGAAATAGCGTGTTTAATTATTCTGTCCCTGGAGTTAATTTTGTTGGAAATGGAATAAATTCGACTACGGTTTCGGGAGAAGATGTTTCAAACAATCTTTATGATTTACTAGGCAGGATTGCCACAGAGTTTGAAAAAGCGGAAGGCGATTATTCACACGATACTGTAGATAGTCTTTATGGTTTATACCAGTCAAATAGTCAAAGAACCTATCAAACGACGACGGAAATTGGTGCAAAAACTCAGTATCTGGAGTTTATGACCAACCGTTATGAAACGCAGAATTTTAATCTGGAAAAACGACAGACTCAAGTTGAAGGGGTTGATGCAGCCTATACCTACATTGCTTTCCAAAGCCAGAAGGTAGCTTACCAGGCAGCCCTTCAAATGGGGCAAAGTGTGGTTCAACAGTCTGTATTTGACTATATGAGATAATATTATCAATGATGTAATAAATAAAATCAAAGCATTTTGGAATGTGTTAGTCATCAGAATAGCTTTAGTAAGGAGGAAAAATGGAACCGTTAATCACCATCGAAACAGTACCCATTAAACTGGAATTTGTTGAAAAAGAAACGCTGGCACTTTCATCGGTTCAGGCTGTTAATGCAAGTAATAATGTTAGTCAGCAGCAAGTCGTCAAACGTGAACCAATCAAAATTGCGGTGGGCGATTCATTTGTCCCAAGTTCAACCTATAACTGGGATAATCCAACCTATACAGCGACTGCAAAAATAGGCGATGATGGAAAGTTAAAACTAAACATCCAAATGGAGGATGGAGATTCAAGAGCGATCCGATTTACTCAGGCGAACCGAAGCATTGACTCCATGGCAAACAAGGTTAATAATAATGATAGTGCTGATTCAGGTAGTATGCAATTAAGCATTCCGATAAGTGCCCTTCCTGGTGGCATGCCGACGGCAGATAATTTAAAAACTGAGTTTTTACCGCCGGATCTTGAGATGGTTGTAACCCAACGCGCTGAGGTCATTATTAAATATGTTGGTGGCCCAATCTATGTTCCACCCAGTGCTGATCCAAGCTACAGCCCGCCGATTGGTTTTGAACAAAAGGCTGAGCCATCAACAGGCATACAGTTGAACCAAAAAGCATGAATATAAAATTAAGTTCTCTGAATTGTCTTGATATTAAATAAGATGATTGAGAGAACTTTTTATTTAGCAAAAAAGTTAAAATAATGCTAAAGAAAAGAAGATGAAGGACGATATTAATAACAAGAGATTAAAATGAGTATTAATCTTAATCTCTTGGTGATACGGCTATTGATATCAGATTATGTAGGGTTTAGAATAGGGAAAAATTAGTAGAAGAAATAAAAAAAATACTAAAAAAACCTAAAGTAAAATCAGGATAAGACGATATTAATAACAAGAGCGAACAAGCTTTAATAATTTGGCAGGCCTTGCGTACGAAGGAAAGCCTAACAAAATTCCCGGGTCGAGGGTTTCGATCAATAAAAAACGGAGGAAAATACAATGAGAATCAACCATAACATCGCAGCACTTAACACTTATAACAAGTTATCTGCAAACAATGCGGCCACTTCAAAGTCATTAGAAAAATTATCTTCAGGTTTAAAAATTAACCGAGCAGGCGATAATGCTGCTGGCTTGGCAATTTCAGAAAAAATGCGTGGTCAGATTTCTGGACTGAACACAGCTTCAACAAATGCAAGTGATGGTATTTCATTAATTCAGACCGCTGAAGGCGCGTTAAGTGAAACACACTCTATTCTTCAAAGAATGAGAGAACTGGCTGTACAATCATCCAATGATACCAACACATCAACAGATCGTGGAGAAATGCAGAAAGAAATTGATCAGTTAACAACTGAAATTGATCGAATTGCGAATACAACTGAATTTAACACTCAAAAATTATTAGATGGTTCAAAAGAAGGTCTTCGAGCGGCTGCAAATGGAGACGTTAAAATGTCAGCAAATACCAGTGCTACTACTGTTGCATTAGGAGCAGGGTTAGCTTCCATTGAGGGCGTAGCTGCTTCTTCAGGATCAGCAATAAAGGATTTTACAGTTACCATCACGAAAACGGCTGACACGGGAACAACAGCAGGATTCTCTGTAGACAGTCCAGTACATTCGGGAGCGTCATTAGCTAGTGTAACTGCAGGTGGTTCTGCGACTCTTGACCTCAGTACAAATTTAGTCTCAGCATCAGCTGGAACGCTTGTAATTACCGACCTTGATAAAATGAAGGTTGGCGATAGCATAACATTAACATTCAAAAAAGCAGATGCCGGTAATAATGATGTAAGTAAAGCAGTAAATATGCAAATCGGAGCCAATACCGGACAAAATATGTATGTGGGAATTGATGATATGCGTGCAGACGCTTTAGGCATAAGAGATGTTAACGGAGATGCTGTTAATATTGAAACTGCCGGAAAAGCATCGGCAGCTGTCACGACAATTGATAACGCTATCGAAAAGGTCTCTGCCCAACGTTCGCAGCTTGGGGCTTTCCAGAACAGATTAGAACATACCATCAATAATTTGGGTACGTCGTCTGAAAACCTAACTTCTTCTGAATCCCGAATCCGTGACGTTGATATGGCCAAAGAAATGATGGAATTTACCAAGAATAATATTCTTTCACAAGCTGCTCAGTCAATGCTTGCTCAGGCAAATCAGCAACCACAGAGTGTCCTTCAGTTATTACAATAATTAAAAAATATTAATATTGCAGCTTGAATCAAATTAGAGGGTCATGAGAATATTTTCTCTGACCCTTTTTAAAATGAGTATAGATTCTTATATTTAATAGTGTTTAAGCTGCTTTTATGGTAATGTCGATAAAATAGTTTTCATTAAATAAAAGAATATTCTTTTATTTAATGAAAACTATTTTAAGCAAGAAAGGGATATAAAGTGAAATTAAGTATCGGAATGATTGTTAAAAATGAATCAAAATACTTAAAAACGTGCCTGGAAGCATTGAAACCAATTCTTAAGAATGTGGATGCAGAATTAGTGATAGTCGATACGGGTTCAACAGATAATACGGTCGAAATTGCAAAACTATATACGGATAAAGTCTTTTTCCACCAATGGAACAATGATTTTGCTGAGGCGAGAAATATTACAATTGAAAAATCCCAAGGAGAATGGTATTTCTATATTGATGCAGATGAAATACTTGAGAAACCGGATAGTATCATTGATTTTTTTAATAAGAGCACCTATAGAAATTATAAAGGTTTAGCAATAAAAATAGATAATTTAATTAAGGAAGACCGAAGTCAAAGCGGTTCAACTTTTCATAGTCGGAGAATTGTAAAAAGAGAAAATAATCTAAAATTTACAAGTAAAATTCACGAATATCTTCCTAAGAAGGAACCTGTTTATCTCTCAGAGGCAGTGCTGGTTCACTACGGCTATATCCAAGCCGATCAAGATTTCGTTGATGAAAAATCCAAAAGAAACTTAGTGATCATAAAAGAAGAACTGAAGGCTGATCCGAATAATATTTTCTTGCTTTATCATTTGGGCCAAACGCAAGTCTTTAATGGTAATTTTATAGAAGCCCTGGATCCTTTGAGTAGCGCACTTAATATTGCTAGAGAATCTAAGATATATCCGATGCATATTTACAATCTAATGTTGGACGTTTATATAAAGAATCAACTTTTTTCAGAGGCTGAAACAACTGCAAAAGAAGTAATAAGTGCCAAACAAGAAGAAAACAGTGGATATATTAATATCTATTTCTATTTAGCGCAAGCTCAAGGTATACTAAAAAAAAATCAAGAAGCAATCATAAATTATAAAAAATGTTTAGAATTACTTAAACAATATGAAAAAAATAAATTAGCGATTGATTTAGTTGCCATAGTCTCTGATTTTGGTGGTGAAAAGTATGCTTATTCTCAAATAGCGGCACTATATGATGCCCTTTTAGATTATGAGAAATCGGTGGAATATTCAAAAAAAATATTGGCACTGACTAAAAATCGCACGAACAGTGTAGAACAGGATTATTATTATCTAGCAGTCAACCAAATTGTGAGATTAAGTATTAAATACAAGCGATACGATGAATTAGTTGCTTTTTATGAAGAAATTTTAGTAGATAAAGATGAGTTGAAATTTAATGTGACTGATCGCTTTGAGAATACTCTCGAAGATATGATTAGTAATAATAAGAAACATAAGATCGAAGTAATAAATCGCTTTGCGGAATTAGAAATTAACACTGATTATGTCTTTTTGAACAAAATCAGAAAGAATAAGGAAATGAATCGATCGCTGACAGAAGACGACGTGGATAAAATATATTCCTATGATTTCAATGATAAGAATGATATTTATGGTGAATTAGTATATTATCTAATGGCGGACGATTTGCAGATCGATTCGGTTTTTTCTAAACTGGAGGAAAAAGAGATTAACCGTTACAATGAGTATATGGCTCGCACCTTTAGTGATTTTTCCGAGGTGGTAGTAAAATATTTTAAGAAGTATGGCGACCAACAGGACATCTATTTTTCAATCTTTTCTAAAGCGCTCAAACGAGTCGTGTTGATAAAAGAAGAAATAGACAATGATGACTACCTGGATTTATTTAAAAGATATGTTGAAGAAGGTGTTTTTTATCTTGAAAACGTGTATAATGAAACTATCTTGGATACCGAGAATATCTATGTTCTGAAAAACCATGAAGAGATCTTTTTTATGTTTATGCGAAAAGCGCTAATGAATAGAGATCGTGACCAATCCAAATATTTGCAGTATATGAGAAAAGCACTAAGTGCATATGATTATATGAAAAAGGGTGTAGAGCTTCTTCTTGAAGAATTGAAAAATGAAGAAAAGAAACAAGTGGAAACAGATAATCTTACCAACAATGAATTCGAAGAGTACAAGATGCTAGTAAAAAACAACATTTCTGCGTTAGTAGAAGATAATAAAATAGCAGAAGCAAAGCATTTAATTGATGAGTATCTAAAAATTGTACCCGTAGACGTTGAAATGCTTGCTTTAAAATCAGAGGTACAATTAAAATTAATGTAAGAGTAAGAATTGCGGAGGTCATCAACTAAATGTCGCTGCTGTATTGCAATGTTGAATTAAGGGTGGAAAACAAGTGAATCAGGAAAATTTTGATCATAAACAAAAACTTAAAGAAAATATTGGCATTCTGATAGAAAATGAAAAACTGGACGAAGCGAAAGAACTGTTGGAATTGTATGAACAGGTTGAACATGATGATATAGAGATTTACTCCATGAAAGGTGTGATCGCCATGATGGAAGGCGATTTGGATGAAGCGGAGCAGATTCTTCAAGAAGGGTTAAAAAACGATGCATATAATTGTGACCTCATGTATAATCTTGCTTATATATATGAGACAACTAGATTAGAGTGCAAAACTTTGGCTATTTATTATTTTAATAGATGTATTGAAGTGACAAATGACAATAATTTAAGATTACAGCTAGAGAAAAGAATACAGAATCTAAAAGAAAACCTATATATTTACAATAAAGCATATGATAAAAAGCCTTTTGTGAGTATAGTTATATTAGCTTACAATAAACTAGAATATACAAAAATGTGTGTTGAAAGTTTGCTTAAATATACTAGGCATATAGATTACGAATTAATAACTGTGAATAATGGTTCGTCAGATGGTACAGAAGAATATTTTAATAGTATTCCAAGTCGAAAGAAAGTCAACATAAGGAATAATGTTGGTGGTGTTTTAGGCTTTAATGCAGGCCTACTTTGGGGCGAAGGAAAATATCTTGTGTTTGTAGGAAATGACTTGATATTAACTAAGAACTGGCTAGACAATCTATTAAACTGTATACAATCAGATGATAAAATAGGTTTTGTAGCGCCTGGATCTAATATTCTGAGTAATCACCAAGCTATACCAGTTAGTTATTCCAGCATTGAAGAAATGCATATTTTTGCAGCAAAGTATAATGTATCAGATCCGCGCAAGTGGGAAGAAAGACTAAGAAACATGCCACTAACTATGGTAATTAAAAAGGAACTTTTCGATCAAACGGGAGGCTTTGATCATAGATATTATTTAGGAGAATTCGCTGATGATGATTTCAGTTTTACTATCAGGCGCTTAGGTTATAAGTTAATCTATGCGGGTGATACATTTATACATCATTTTGGTTCTATTACAGGTAGTGAGGCGCAGCAAAATAATAACTCTCTTGGGAGTGGATCTGAGATTTTTAAAAAAAAGTTTAATATAGATCCATGGACAGAAGCGAGTTTTGATAGTACTATCGTTGAAAGTGTAAATGTTTTTAAAGGTGTAAAAAAAATAAAAATCTTAGGAATTAATTGCTTTTGCGGAGCAACCCCTTTGCAAATTAAGAATGTTTTACTAAGAAAAGGTATAAAAAATACAGAGATCATTAATTATACATCTAGTGGTAAATATGAAGAAGATTTGAAAACAGTGTCAAAATTAGCAGTTATGGATAGACTGACAAGAATAAGTGATTATAAGATGATTAGGGATGTAAACTACGTTATTATTGAGAGCAAATTCGATGAAGTTGAAGATATAGATGCATTTATTGAAGATATAAAAGTAGTAGTTTCATGCAAATACCAAATTATTATTAAGCTAGTTAACCCTAATTACTATGTTAATATATATAACACTTTTAATAACTTAAGTGAATTGAAACAAACCTACGTTAATCTACATAAATTGTTAGAGAAGTTTCAAGAACATCAATTAGGACAAATAGAAACAATGAGCATATGCGAAAAGGAAAATAATGAGAATCGGATTTTAAAAAGCATTAGAATTAATGGAAGCCTTCTCAGTAGTGAGCAAGAAGCACAACTGTTAACGAGATACTATATAATTAGTATTATTAAAAGTTAGAAGTACTTGGGAATACAATAAAAAAGTTGGATATTTCCTATCATGAATGGTGGTTGTGATAGTTGAAGTGCTTATAAATGCTAAACGAAATCCATCATGAAGAAGGTTAAATCTTTCAGTATACATTTTTGCTAGAATAATAAGTAATGATCAAAAAGAAGTCAAACGATAATTCAAAAACATAATAATTAAGAGGTAGGTTATTCAGATGGCACTATGTAGATTTTGTGGTAAACAGCTAAAAAATACTTTTGTAGACTTAGGAATGTCACCGCTTGCTAATAAATATCTTAAACTTGAGGATATTCAAAATGGGGAAGTATATTTTCCACTACACGCATATGTGTGCTCCGAATGCTTTTTGGTTCAACTAGAAGAATTTGAAACGCCGCAAAATATTTTTGATGACTACGCATATTTTAGTTCGTTTTCAAATACTTGGTTAAAACATATAGAGAGATACGTTAGCATGATGAAGAAACGATTTGATATTGATTATAATTCTATGGTTATTGAGATAGCAAGCAATGATGGTTATTTGCTTCAATATTTTAAAGAAGATGGAATACCAGTACTTGGAATTGAACCAGCTCAAAACGTTGCTTTTGAAGCAAGGAAAAGAGGAATACCGACTAAAACAGAGTACTTTGGAGAATCTCTAGCAAATAAATTAGTTAAGGAAAATATATATGCAGATTTATTAATTGGAAATAATGTGCTCGCACATGTACCTAATATAAATGATTTTATAATTGGAATGAAAAAGCTGTTAAAACCTGGCAGCGTAATAACAATGGAATTTCCACATCTACTTAGATTAATCGAGGGAAATCAATTTGATACCATATACCATGAGCATTTTTCCTATCTCTCGTTAATGACAGTTAAGCGAATTTTTGAACAAAATGGTCTTTCAATATTTGATGTTGAAGAAATTCCAACACATGGTGGTTCACTAAGAATATATGGAAAGCATACAGAAGATAGAATCCAATGTATTTCTAAAAATGTGAATGAAGTTATTTATAAAGAAACTAAAGCAAAATTGAACAGAATTGAAACGTATAAACAGTTTTCAGAACATGTTGAAAAAACTAAACGAAATATCTTAATTAAATTAATTGAGTTAAAAAATGAGGGCAAGCAAATTGTTGGTTATGGTGCACCAGCAAAAGGAAATACGCTATTAAATTACTGTGGAATAAGCAAAGACTTTCTTGATTATACTGTGGATATAAGTCCTTATAAACAAGGTTTGTTTTTGCCGGGAACACACATTCCTATATTTACACCGGATAAAATAAAAGAAACTAGACCGGATTATGTTGTTATATTCCCTTGGAATATCAAAGAAGAAATTATAGAAAAAATGAGTTTCATTTTCGATTGGGGAGGCAAGTTTATCACATTGATCCCTGTCATTGAGGAATATTATTTAGGGAGGTAACATTAAATGGTATTTAATGAAATGCCACTAAAAGGTGCATATGTGATTGAACTTGAAAAAATTGAGGACGAGAGAGGCTTCTTTGCTCGTTCATGGTGTATGGAAGAATTTAAAAAATATGGATTAAGTTCTCAGTTAGTTCAGCTTAGTATATCATATAATAAAAGAAAAGGTACTTTGAGGGGGATGCATTATCAGATAAGACCTTATGAAGAAGATAAATTGGTACGTTGCACTCAAGGAGCTATCTATGATGTTATTGCTGATTTAAGACCGAATTCGGTTACTTATAAACAATGGATTTCTATAGAGCTTACAAGTGAAAATAGAAAAACGATTTATATACCAAAAGGGTTTGCCCATGGATACCAAACTTTAGTCGATAACACAGAAGTTCTTTATCAGATGACTGAGTTTTTTCATCCAGAATGCGCGCGTGGGTTTAGATGGGACGATCCTATATATAATATAATATGGCCGATAGAAGAAAGAATAACTTCTGATAAAGATAGAAATTTTTAAAGAGGTGGTTAAAATGACAAATCTAAAAAAAATAAAATCATACTGGGAAGAGCAAGCAAAAATATACGGAAGTGATCCTAGTGCAACAACTCAAGATGTTTTTTTAAGAAAAATTGAAATAAATTATATTTGCGATTTTTTATCGGGATTTGATACACCTTTAAAAGTGTTGGACATTGGATGCGGGAATGGTTACAGTACACTTCAATATAAAAAGAGGGTAAACATACATAGCTACGTTGGTGCAGATTATTCAGAAAAAATGATTCAAAATGCGAAAAGAGAATTAAAAAAGGAAGAGTTATCAGGAGTGGTGTTTAAAGTCATGGATGTCATGAAATTGTCAGAGTACAAAGAAAAGTTTGACATCATTATATCAGACAGGTGCTTGATAAATCTTGGAGGAAGTGAAAATAGAAGAAAAGCTGTTTCAGAAATCTTTAAATGCTTATACAAATCAGGTAAATATTTGTTGATTGAAAATTTTATTGAAGGTCAAATAGAATTTAATAAATTAAGAGAACAACAGGGGCTTGATGAAATCCAAGTAAGGTGGCATAATTCGTTTTTTTCAAAAGATGAATTAGAGCGCGTAATAAAAAATTATTTTATTATGGATCGATTTGAAAATATAAGCAGTTTATATTATTTAGCCACTAGAGTAATATATTCAAAAATTTGCATGATTGAAGAAAGAGAGCCTGATTATGAAAATAAAATATATGAAGTTGCAAGTGAGCTACCTTTTATCGGTAATTTTGGCCCGGTTTGTGCTTGTGTATTAGAGAGGAAGTCGTAGATAGATGCAAAATGATAAATTTAGAAAAGAAGTTAGAACGAGTATAGCTAAATTAGGAAATAATAAAGAACTAAAAGATTTATCGAATAAGTGGGTTATAGAAACAGCAAAACATCGATATTCTTATAACTTCACATGGATGGGAAGGCCTATTATTCAATATCCTCAAGACATGATTGCAATGCAAGAGATTATATGGGAAGTAAAACCTGATTTGATAATAGAAACTGGAATTGCACACGGTGGTTCGTTGATTTTTTATGCTTCTCTGTTGGAACTTATAGGAAATGGTGAAGTTCTAGGGATTGATATTGACATTAGAAAGCACAACAGAAAAGAGATTGAAAATCACCTTATGTATAAAAGAATTTCTATGATCGAGGGTTCATCTATAGATAAAAATATAGTCAACAAAGTTAAAGAGTTTGTAAGAGATAAGAATAAGATTATTGTAGTCTTAGATTCGAACCATACACATGAACACGTTCAAAAGGAATTAGATGCTTATTCTGAATTTGTGACAAAAGGATCATATTTAGTTGTTTTTGATACATGTGTTGAAGACATGCCAGAGGAATTATTTGAAGACAGACCTTGGGGCTGTGGCAATAATCCCAAAACTGCTGTTTTAGAATTTCTAAAAAATTCGGATAGATTTCAAATTGATAAGACTATTGAAGATAAATTGCTAATTACAGTGGCACCAAGTGGTTATTTAAAATGTGTTAAAGATGTTAATGAACGATGGTAACAATTTGTAGTACTATCTTATTAGGTAAGCAAGCAAGCAATCAGTCACGCGGCTAATGTAAAACCGTAGCTTGAAGAGGTAATCGGTGAATTTCGTGCTTTAAAAAGCAATTGACACATTGTGCAATTGCTGTTGATCTGTAAGTAAGTAGCTCACTCAAACGTGTTTTATAGTTTGCCTTAATCCCGATGTCAATTAAATAATTCGAAAGCACTTAAAAGTAAGATGTTCCAAGAAGTTTTATGCTTTGAGTGAAACGAAAGGAATGAATATAACTATGAACAAATGCGGTGATAGAATATTTGTGTCAGGACCAAGTATAACTTCGAAAGAAGTGGAATATGTAACAGAAGCAGTAAAAAATGCGTGGTATGATAATTCGAATTATTATAATAAGAAATTTGAAGATGCGTTTAAAAAATACATTGGTGGAAACTATGCCATTTCACTACCTTCTTGTACCTCTGCAATACATCTAGCAATACTTGCATTAGGGATAGGACAAGGTGATGAAATAATCGTACCAGATATAACTTGGATTGCTACATCAGCACCTATTAGTTATGTAGGTGCTATTCCAAAATTTGCAGATATAGATAAGGAAACCTGGTGTATAACTGCAGAGAGTATAGAGAGATGTATAACGCCTAATACTAAAGCAGTCATACCAGTAGATCTATATGGAAACGTACCAGAGATGGATGAAATACAAAAGATATGTAAAAAATATAATATAGCGATCATTGAAGATGCAGCAGAAGCCGTAGGGAGCATTTATAATGGCAGAAAGGCGGGTTCATTAGGGGATATTGGTGTTTTTAGTTTTCATGGTTCAAAAATTATGACTACTGGAGAAGGTGGAATGCTCCTAACAGATAATGAAAAAATCTATAATAGGTGCTTAAAACTGAGAGATCACGGGCGAGCAGAGAGTGATAAAATGTTTTGGAACGATGAAGTAGGATACAAATATAAAATGTCAAGCATGCAAGCGGCACTTGGAATTGCCCAACTAGAAAGAATAGAAGAGTTGGTTGAGAATAAAAGAAACATTTTTAATTGGTATAAAAAAGAATTAAAGAATATTAAAGGTATAAAATTAAATATAGAACCAAAAAACACAAGAAGCAATTACTGGATGGTAACAATTGTTTATGATAACAGAACATATGATATATCAAAAGAGAAATTAATAAATGAACTAAATAAATATAATATTGATAGTCGACCATTTTTTTATCCTCTAAGTATGGAACCGGCTTATAAAGAAATACCTGGGATTGATCAATATAGTAAATTAAATAAGATAGCCTATGAGATTTCTCCTTATGCCATTAATTTACCTTGTGGTATGATGATGACCCAAGAAATTGTTGAGTACGTATGTAAAAAACTTGTTTATATTTTAAACAATAGCAGTAAAAAAAAGTAAGTTAGCAAAATTTAGGCGATAGCAAATATGAAGTGCTATTGTCGCTCCTTTTTAAAAGTTAAACTGTGCTTGGCGCTTCCACCACTTAATTAGGTATATAGATTTTGATTGCATTTAAAAGAATATTTTTCAAGGTTGAACATGTTCATTGCTTGAGAGACAAAGTTTGTAAATGAGTGTTGTTTTCAGGTGCATTAAAAAATAATTATGATTTGAAGGGTTGAGAAGCTAGAATTCAAGAAATTGGATTTCACAACATTTAATTTATACAGATTTAGTTACAAATTATTCTTCAAGTTTTGGAGGCTATCCAGAACTAAGTGCTGAAAGTTGATTTAGATGATTTAACGAAAAAACTTAAGTGGAATAAATTAATGAGGAAATTTGATATGAAAATAGTAATACTCTGTGGTGGTTATGGTACGCGAATTAGTGAAGAGTCCCACCTAAAACCAAAACCGATGATAGGAATTGGAGAGAGACCAATCTTGTGGCATATAATGAAAAGTTACTCATACTATGGCTTTAATGATTTTGTGCTTTGTTTGGGTTATAAAGGACATTTAATTAAAGAATATTTTTCCAACTATTTTTTATATGGTTCAGATGTAACATTTGATTTATCAAGTAATAACAGCATGCAAATTCATTCGTGCGAATCCGTTGAACCGTGGAAAGTTACGCTTGCCAATACGGGACTCGAAACCATGACAGGCGGACGAATTAAAAGGATAAAAAAATATATCGGAAACGAAACCTTTTTATTAACCTATGGAGACGGCTTATCGGATGTTAATATTGAAGAGCTCTATCACTTTCATAAAGCACATGGCAAACTTGCCACTGTTACAGCCGTACAGCCGAGTGGTAGATACGGAGTATTAGGTCTAAGCGAAGATTCCACCGTGCTTGAATTTGTTGAAAAGCCCCAAAATTTAGACGCCTGGATCAATGGGGGTTTTTTTGTTCTCGAACCAGAAGTGCTGGATTACATTGAAGGGGATATGACGAGTTTTGAGAGTGGGCCGCTAGATAAATTGGCAGAGGATGGTCAAATTGTGGCATACAAACACAACGGGTTCTGGCAGTGTATGGATACGCAGAGAGATAAACATACACTTGAAACGATTTGGGAAAGCGGTAAAGCGCCTTGGAAGGTGTGGTAATTTGTTTGTAAATTATTATAAAGGAAAAAATGTTTTTATAACAGGACACACAGGTTTTAAAGGCTCCTGGCTGTCGATCTGGTTAACGAAACTAGGCGCAAATGTCACGGGGTATGCCCTGAAACCGCCAACTAATCCTTCGATGTTTGAGCGCTGTAAAATCGATGACAGCGTTAATTCCATTATTGGCGATATCCGTAATCGGGATAACCTGAACAAGGCAATTGCTCAGTCCCAACCGGAAATAATCTTTCACTTGGCAGCGCAGCCGCTCGTACGTCTGTCTTATGAGAAACCGGTTGAAACGTTTGAAACGAACATGATGGGAACGGTTAATCTACTGGAATCGGTTCGAAGTTGTCCATCGGTTAGAGTACTAGTAAATGTAACGACGGATAAATGTTACCAAAACCAAGAGTCGTTTTGGGGATATAGAGAAACGGATCGACTTGGGGGGTATGAACCCTATTCCAGCAGTAAGGCGTGTTCAGAAATAATTACAGAAGCATATCGGAATTCCTATTTCCATCCAGATCAATACGAGGCGCACAAAGTGGCAATTGCTACCGCAAGAGCTGGAAATGTGATTGGTGGAGGAGACTTTGCACTTGATCGATTAATACCGGACTGCATAAGAGGGCTGATGGAAAATGAGGATGTACTGGTTCGTAATCCTCATGCAATTCGGCCCTGGCAGCACGTATTGGAGCCGTTAGCTGGTTACTTACAACTGGCAAAAAGTTTGGATTTAGAAGGCACTAAGTATAATGGTGCATGGAATTTTGGTCCTGAAAATGACAACGAAAAAAATGTTGAATATATCGTCAGTCAGATTTGCGATCTTTGGAATGGCAGTACCAGCTATAGAATTGATACGAGGCAGCAACCTCATGAGACATCCTATTTGAAGTTGGATTCCTATAAAGCCAGAAAGCTATTAGGATACGAATCCAAGCTGAGTATTGACAAAGCATTAGAAATGGTGGTTGCTTGGATGAAAGAGTATCTTGAAAACAAAGAAAATTTATATGACTTTACAGTTTCTCAGATTACTGAATATGAAAATTTGTCTAATAAACTTAAATAGTGGTGAATTTATGAAGAAATTACTTATTACCGGAGGAACGGGATTTGTCGGCTTAAATTTAGTAAGAAAGCTCAATAATCAGGGATATGAGATTCATGTAATTGTCAGAGAAAGCTCTAATCTCATGGAATTAAAGGCTTTAGAAGAAAACATCTACATTCATACGTACGATCAAAGTATTCAAGGCATGATTGAGATTTTCAAGATTGCTTCGCTGATATCGTTGTACGTTTAGCTTCTTTATTCGTATCCGAGCATAATGCGAGTGATGTTGATAAATTATTTATGAGCAATGTCGTGTTTGGTGCGCATTTATTAGAAGCTATGAAAACATTAGAAGTAAACTACTTAATAAATACTGGAACAAACTGGCAGAATTATTGTGGCAGTGAATATAATCCTGTGAATTTATATGCTGCAACTAAAGAAGCCTTTGAAGACATTGCCAAGTTCTATACTCAAACGACATCGCTTAGAATGATAACTTTAAGGCTATATGATACCTATGGTATTGATTTATACTTAAAACTGACCCACCATTAACGGTTAAAATTGACCCACCCTGAGGGGAAAGGAGCGAATAATT